>CAZABK010000004.1:0-42868 GCA_964483355.1 uncultured Verrucomicrobiota bacterium
TGCTTGACGCGCTCGACGAGACCTTCCTGACCTTTACGCAGCCATACGCGCGGGTCGTAGAATTTCTTGTTCGGCTTGTCTTCGCCTTCCGGATTGCCCAGCTGACCCTGGAGGTAGCCTTCGTTGCCCTTGTAGAAGTTGAGGATGCCTTCCCAGGTGGCCCACTGCGTGTCGGTGTCGATGTTCATCTTGATAACGCCATAGGAGATAGACTCGGTGATCTCGTCCTGCGAGGAACCGGAACCGCCGTGGAACACGAAGTTCAGCGGCTGGGCATCGGTACCGAATTTTTCGGAAACATAGGCCTGGGAGTCGCGCAGGATGGTCGGGGTCAGCTTAACGTTGCCCGGCTTGTATACGCCGTGAACGTTACCGAAGGAAGCCGCGATGGTGAAGTTCGGGCTGATGGCGGACAGCTTTTCGTAAGCGTAAGCCACGTCTTCAGGCTGGGTGTAGAGCTTGGACTCATCCATGTCGGTGTTGTCGACGCCGTCTTCTTCGCCGCCGGTGCAGCCGAGCTCGATTTCGAGAGTCATGCCGATCTTGGACATGCGCTCGAGGTATTTAGCGGAGATCTCGATGTTTTCTTCGAGGGACTCTTCGGAGAGGTCGAGCATATGGGAAGAGAAGAGCGGACGACCTTCTTCAGCAAATTTCTTTTCGCCGGCATCGAGCAGACCGTCGATCCACGGCAGCAGCTTCTTGGCTGCGTGGTCGGTGTGCAGGATAACCGGAACACCGTAGGCTTCGGCCATGGTGTGAACGTGGTTGGCACCGGAAACCGCGCCGAGAATGGCTGCTTCCTGGCCTTCGAGCTTCAGACCTTTACCGGCCGTGAAACCTGCACCGCCGTTGGAGAACTGAATGATAACCGGAGAGTTAACCGCTGCGGCGGCTTCGAGAACACCGTTGATGGAGTCGGTACCCACAACGTTTACGGCCGGCAGAGCGAACTTGTTTTCCTTAGCAATCTGGAAAACTTTGGCAACGTCGTCACCGAAGAGAACGCCGGGTTTTACAGCATCAAGAACCTTAGCTGACATGATATTTCCTTCCTGGTTTTTGGATTTGTATTACCTTAAAAGCCAATGCATTTGGCAAAAATTCGCGGGAACTATACCAGTATCCTCCCCCGGGTCAATCCCGGCAGAACATTATTACTCCCCCAGCGCCCCGGTTGATTGAGCCTGCCGCCCGTGCTACTTTACGCGGCTATGAGTGACGGTTTAAAAACCATATTCGTCTTTGTGGACGGGCTCGGGCTTGGCTCCGGCAATCCCGCGATTAATCCACTGTGCAGCCCGCAGTTTCCCAACCTACGCAAACTGTTGCAAAATGCCATTCCGCTCGACGCCTGCCTCGGGGTCGGCGGACTGCCGCAAAGCGCAACCGGACAGGCCACGCTGCTCACCGGCGTCAATGCTCCGAAAGCGATGGGCCGACATATTGAAGGCTTTCCCCCGCCCGCCCTCAAAAAGCTGATCGAACACGAAAATATTTTCCAAAAACTGCGCCAACTCGGAAAACGCTGCACCTTTGCCAACTCCTACTGGATCGACGACCCGCACAACATTCCGCCGCGTCGGCGCTCCGTCACCACCGTAATGACCCTTTCCGCCCTTGGCGGCGTGCGGCACAAAGCCGAGCTGCTGGAGGGCAAAGCCGTCTGCCACGACATTACGCGCTGGACGATGCACACGCGCGGCTACGACGGCCCGCTCATTTCGCCCGAAACCGCGGCGGAGCATCTGCTCTTCGCCGGCGAAGAAAACGATTTTACGCTGTTTGAATATTTTTTGACCGACCGCGCCGGTCATTCCAAAGATCCCGAAAAAACTTTTGACTGCCTCGAAACGCTGGAGCGTTTTCTGCCGCTGGTCGCCGCTTTTGCAGAGCGCGAAAACCGCCTCTTCCTGCTGGGAAGCGATCACGGCAACATCGAAGACCTCTCCACCGCGCGGCACACGAAAAACCCCGTTCCGCTCATCGCGCTCGGAACCCACACGGAACGCTTTGCAAGCCTTCAATCATTAGCGGATGTGACGCCGGCCATTATGGATTGCTACGCCGCGTCCCAGTCGGTATGTTCTCCGGATGATTTCTGAAACAGACAAGCGCCCGGACTGGGACGAATATTTCATGGACATCGCCCACGTCGTTTCGCGGCGCGGCAACTGCGGCCGCCGCAAGGTCGCGGCGGTGATTGTACGCGACCGGCGAGTGATCTCCACCGGCTATAACGGAACCCCGCGCGGCATTGCCAACTGCTGCGACGGCGGCTGCCCACGCTGCGCCTCCGACGCGCCTTCGGGCGATAACCTCGGCGATTGCATCTGCGCCCACGCCGAAGAAAACTCCATCGTACAGGCCGCCTACCACGGCATCAGTGTGCGCAAAGGCACGCTCTACTGCACCCTCAGCCCCTGCCTGATGTGCACCAAAATGATCATCAACGCCGGCATCACCGAAGTCGTCTACGAAACCGAATATCACTTTACCGAACAGGCCCGCGACCTGTTTAAAGCCGCCGGCGTCATCTGCCGACAGTTTGAAAGGAACAAAGCATGAAGATTGCAGGAGTCATTCCCTCCCGCTGGGGCTCCACCCGCTTCCCCGGCAAAAGCCTCGCCATGATTGCCGGCAAGCCGATGGTGCAGTGGGTCGTTGAACGCGTCAAACAGGCCGAAAAGCTCGACGCCGTCATCGTCGCCACCGACGACGCGCGCATCGCCGACGCCGTCGAAGCCCTGAACATTCCGGATGTGACGGTCGCCATGACCCGCCCCGACCATCCCTCCGGTACCGACCGCATTGCCGAAGCGGTGCAGGATCTCGAGATCGACGCCGTCATTAATGTGCAGGGAGACGAACCGCTGATCGATCCCGCGCTGATCGATGAGCTCGCCGACGTCATTGCCACCGGCGAATGGGATATGGCCACCGCCGCCACACCGATTGAAGACGACGAACAGATCTCCGATCCCTCGGTCGTCAAGGCGCTCTTCAACCGCCACGGGCAGGCGCTCTACTTTTCGCGCTCCACCATTCCGCACATCCGCGAGCCGGAAGGCGAATCGACCGACGGCGTCTACTGGCGCCACATCGGCATCTATGCCTACCGCCGCGACTATCTGCTCCGGCTCGTCGCCGAGCCGCCGTGCGCACTGGAAAATCTCGAAAAACTTGAACAACTCCGCGCGCTCGACATGGGCTGCCGGATGAAAGTTATTAAAACGCAGGATTTCGGCATCGGCGTCGACACCCCCGACGACGTCGCCAAAGCGGAAGCTCTGCTGAAAAATCTATAATCCACAGATTTCACAGATTACGGGGATTTTAAAATCTGTGCAAATCTGCGCAATCTGTGGATCTAAAAAAAAGGAATTGACCTATGACCAAGACGATTAATGTTAAAGGCGTAAAATTTGGCGGCAAAAACCCGTTGGCGATGATTGCCGGACCGTGCGTAATCGAAAGCCGCGAAGGCTGCATGGAGATTGCCGACAAACTGGTAAAACTTTCCAAGCGGCAGAATATTCCGTTTGTCTTCAAGGCGTCGTACGACAAAGCCAACCGCACCTCGATCAATTCCTACCGCGGCCCCGGCATCTCCAAGGGGCTCGAAATCCTCGCCGAGATTAAGGAAAAATATAACGTGCCGGTACTGACCGACGTCCACAGCGTCGAGGAAATCCACATTGCCTCCCAGGTGGTCGACATTATCCAGCTGCCAGCCTTCCTGATTCGCCAGACCGACATTGTCGTGGCGGCCGGCGAAAGCGGCGCGGTGGTCAACGTCAAGAAAGCCCAGTTTGCCGCGCCGTGGGACATGGCCAACGTCATCAAGAAGATTGAATCGACCGGCAACAACAAAATCCTGCTGACCGAGCGCGGCGCGTCGTTCGGCTATAACACGCTCGTGGCCGACATGCGCAGCCTGATCATCATGCGCGAAATGGGCTATCCAGTCATCTTTGACGCCACTCATTCTGTGCAGTCTCCCGGCGGACAGGGCGATACCTCCGGTGGCGACGGACGCTTTGCCCCCTACCTCGCCAAAGCCGCGGCAGCGGTTGGCGTCGACGGCATGTTTATCGAGACGCATCCGAATCCGGCCGAAGCGCTCTCTGACGGCCCCAACATGATCCCGACCAAAGACCTTTCCAGGCTCTGGAAAAAACTGGACGCGATCGATCAGATCAAATAGGCGTTCGACCCAATCCACAGATTACACAGATTTTCAGAATTCCAATCTGCGTAATCTGTGGATAAATGTTTCCCCTGCCCGCTAGTCCCATTTGAGAATCATACGATTCTCCTCATCCAGCTCCACGCCGGCACCCAACGGGCGCCCTTCGCGATTCAGCATGTCGCGCAGCCACACGGCATCGGCCCGCGACACCCGGTTCAGCCTGAAGTTTCTGATCCGCATCGGAACCAACCGAAAATCCGTCAGCGCTCCGGTGGCCGGATCGACGCAGGGAAAATACATCAGCGTCAAATCGCTTCGATATTCTTCACGACCGCCGATTCCCTCGTAATCGTTCAGAAAATCGCCACAGCCATAGAGGATGGGTTTGCCTTTATAAACCTCTATCCCCATCGGGTGGTGCGAAGAGTGTCCGTGGATAATGTCCACACCGGCGGTGTCGATCAGCTGATAAGCAAACGCCCGGTGATCGGATGGAATATGGTAGCCCCAATTTCCTCCCCAATGGATAGAAGCCACCACCACATCGCCCGGTTGCTTCACCGCCGACACCTGCTCCTTGATCTGTGCAATGCTTTGTTCCGAAAGCTCGGGCAGCAGATTAACTCCGGACCGTTTGCCGGTGGCGCCCCAGCTCGAAGGCACCCCACTCGACGGCGCCCCGTATGCAAACACCAGCACCCGGCCCTTGCCTTCCACTTCCAGGATGGCCGGCGACGCCGCCTGCTGCAGATTGCGCCCGGCACCGGCATATTTCAGGCCAGCCGCTTCCAGAATCTCCAACGTCTGCTTCAGCCCCGCATAATCCCAGTCCAAAACATGGTTGTTGGCCAGCGTGCAGCAATCGACCTTTGCCGAGGTAATGCAGGGCACGTTTGCGGGATGCATCCGGTACTGAATCCCCTTGCCGACCCAAAACTTATCGTGGGTGGTAATGCTGGTTTCAAGATTGATGATCCGCACATCCGGTGCCGCTCGCGTCAACTCATCAAGCGCGTCGCCCCAGATATAGGCATAGTCGACCGGCTTCCTGATCGGCCCGTTTGCCCGTTCCGCCAGCGCAACATATCCCCGCGCATCCTTCAAATACGACTCATAAATACGCGGCGCACTCGGATGCGGCAGCACCTGATCGATGCCCCGCCCCGTCATCACATCCCCGCACAGAAACAGTGTGATGGAATTCGTCTTCATCGCCTGCTCCCCAAACACTACTGTCGACAGCATGCCGCACAGCCCGGCAAGGCATTGTAGAAACTGCGTTCTCATTTGCCGCAGAGCAAGGGCGTCAAATACCATTCCACATAATAGCCCGTGTCGCCCTCGACCACACACACCACGCCACCGTTTACAAAGCGGACCACATCCGCCTCCTCCTCATCCGCGGTCAGACAGGAAACGAGCCGGGCCAGGTGCGGCAGATGCCCGACATACATGGCGTCCTCTTCCAGAGCAGCTGCAAATTCCGCCACATCATCGTTCGGCTTCATTCCGACACGCTCCGCAACGGTATCGCAACCGAGCCGGCCGGCGAGGATCTCCGCGGTTTGCCGGGCTCGCGTCTTACCGCTATGAAACACCTGCCCGACGACCACACCCGCCTTCCGCAAATGGTTCGCAATCAGCTCGACTTGCGTGCGGCCATCATCGGAAAGTGGACGGTCGGGATCGACCTGCTTTGTCACGGACTTGCCGTGCTGCACAAAATACATCGCCATCGCACACCTCCGGATTAGAGTACCGGCTTGCTTGATTTATGACCGGCCAACAGATTGTAGAGCCACGCAAAGATCATTCCGCCAATCAGCCCATCGACGAAGCCATATCCCAAACCGAGCAGACTTCCGAGCGGACTGATGTTGTAGCCGCGATAGATGCGGCCGATGATGGTAACCTCCCCCGTCGCACCGTCCAAGAGAATTACCCACCAGGTCAGCGCAAACAGCCCGCCCCCCCACATCAGGCCGCACGTGAGGGCAAACGCTTTAACGCTTAGTTTCATCCTGCACCTCCTTCCCTGCTTCACCGGAATTATAGAACCGGCAGCCCAAAGGTGAAGAGGTAATTAGCCGCTTGTGCGTGTGCGGATCAGAGAGGAATGCACCGATATATCCGGCCGTCGCGACCGGCACGGATTTTACCGATTGAAACCCGGAGAATCGGCGGACCTAAACACCCCGTTACAGGCTGAGCAGTTCCTGCACGTCTTCCCAGGTGAGCTTCTGCATGACCTGTTCGTCGGTGGTGAGGGTGGCGTCGATCACCATCTTTTTGCGTTCCTGCATCTCGACCACCTTTTCCTCGACGGTGCCTTTGGTGATGAGCTTGACGCTGTAGACGGTGCGTTTCTGGCCGATACGGTGCGCGCGATCGGTGGCCTGATCTTCCACGGCAGGGTTCCACCACGGGTCAAAGTGAATCACCATGTCGGCACCGGTCAGGTTGAGTCCGGTTCCGCCAGCCTTCAGGCTCATGAGGAAGACGGGGATGGAGTGATCCTTGTTAAACCTGCGGACCACTTCCTGACGATCCTTGGTACTGCCGTCGAGATAGCAATATTTCATATCGCGCGCTTCCATCTCTTCGCGAAGGATGGCGAGCATCGAGGTAAACTGACTGAAGACGAGGACGCGGTGTTTGCTGTCCATCGCCTCGTCGAGCAATTCAAAGAACAGTTCCATCTTGGCAGAGGGATGCTTGCTCTTGACCTCTTCGAGCTTGAGCAGGTCGATATGGTTGCAGGTCTGCCGCAGGCGCAGCAGCGTCTTGAGAATTTCCATCCGGCTCTTGTTGAAGCCGTCCTTTTCGACCATTTCGTTAATCCTGGCTTTGGACTCTTCAAGCAGCGCCTTATAGACCTTGTGCTGATCCTGCGTGAGCTTGCACGGAGCAATGCGTTCGATCTTCGGCGGCAGATCCTTGGCAACCTGTTTCTTCAGACGGCGCAGCAGGAACGGATGCAACTTACGGCGCAGCTTGGCCTGCGCGTGGTCTCCGTCGCCCCCGCCATTAAGAATGGGCAGTTCGTAAAATTCGTGAAACTCCTTATGACCGCCGAGATAGCCGGGCATGAGGAAATCCATGATCGACCACAGGTCGGTTACGCCGTTTTCAATCGGCGTTCCGGTGAGCACCAGACGGTGATCGGCCTGAATCTTTTTCGCGGCGAGCGCGTTTTGGGTGGCGCGGTTTTTAATGTGCTGCGCCTCGTCGAGAATCGCGATGGAATAGGTGTATTCAAGATGCTTTTCGATGTCGCGGCGCATCAACGCGTAGGAGGTAATGACGAGGTCCGATTTTTCGACCTTCTTCCATTTGCGGTGGCGGTCCGTGCCGTGAAGCGTCAGCACCTTCAGATCAGGTGTAAACTTGGCGGCCTCCTCGCGCCAGTTTTCGACGAGGCTGGTCGGACAGATGATCAGCGCCGGCTTACCGCCGTGGCTTGCGTCGGCACGCCCGAGCTGGATCCACGCCAGCGTCTGGAGCGTTTTACCCAACCCCATTTCGTCGGCGAGAATACCGCAGAAGCCGCGGCGCTCAAGGAAGCGCAGCCAGTTGACGCCTTCCTGCTGATAGGAGCGCAGCGTTCCGTTAAGGTTCGGGCTCAGCTCAACATGCTCGACCGAATCCTGTTCGTTCTGCTGCTGGGCGCGATCGAGCCAGGTGGGCGTCGCCTCGATCCCGATACCGTCAAGGGCATTGAGCGACGCTTCAACATAGCTGCCGTAGATGCCGCTCATGCGGAATGAGCCGGGCTTATTGCCGGTGCCGACGGCGCAGTCCTCGAACACCTCGCGCGCCTGCTGGATGGCGTCGCCATCGAGCAGAATGGTGCGGCCGTTGCGCTCAATGAAGGAATCACCCTTCATCAGGGCGCGCTGAATATCGCGCTCGGAAATACTGCCAGTGCCGATGTCATATTCATAGCTGACGTCAAAATAGTCACCCGCCTCGGATTCATCGACATGCACGACGGGCGACACATAGTCGGCGCTTTCCGCAAAGGGCTTCACGCGACCTTCGAGCTCGACCTGCCAGCCAAAGCGGCGGACCTGCGGCACGCCGGAACCGAGGAAATTAAGCACCTCGCGCGGACCAACAATATTTTTCAGGGTATCGCCGGCGCGGCCGACGAATCCAACGTTCGAAAGTTTTTCCACCGCGGCCTTTTCCGCGGCCATGTTGCGGATGCGGTAGCGCAACAGGTCCTTGGGGTCGGGGATGGCAAAGTTGCCGCGCATATCGGCGCGACCGGCCACCAGCTCGACCTCGTCGTTGTAGTGCGCGTACAGCGTCGCCGCCAGCGAGGCCGGACTGCCCTTCACCACCAGCCGGAATTCGGGCTCGGCCGGTTTCATATGGAAGAGATCGGGCGTGATGATGGTCCGCACACTCATCACCTTTTCGACCTGAGCCAGCTCGGTCATCAAAAACGCCGGAACACTTTGGCGCGGAATGGACAGACGGCCCTGATAAACCTCCTGCAGCTGCTTGGGCAGAATATTGCTGACGGGCCAGAACTGGCCGGCGGCAAAGATCCATCCGGAATTCTGACCGATGATGTAGACGGGAAACAATTCCGTTATATCTTCAGGCAGTTCCGTGGAAACCGTGAGCAGCAGCTCGCCGTTTTCACGATCCAGATCCATCTCCAGCACGGAGTCGAGCATGCCGTTGTTGACCGGCAAAGCCTTCTTCTTGCCTTTCTGGTGAATGGTTTTGTTGTGGTGCAGTCGAAGAATATTGATCAGGTCATAGACCGAAAGGTGGATATCGCTCTTGATGGCACCGCCGCAAAGCTCCTCCAGCAAAAAGAGTATGCTTTCGTCGTGACGCGGGAAGGAAAACGGCACATCGGTCGGCACATCCGAAGCCGGCGTGCGGCCGCCCTGATATTCCACGGAAACATGAACACCAATGCGATCGCCCTGCAGCTGCTCCGTCCAGTTTTCCGCCAGCTCAACGAGCAGCCGGGCTTTGACTGCTCCCGGCTCGCTCACTTTGACACGCTGAATCCGGTTGCCTTCCGCCGCCTTGGCGATCCGATCAATCCGCCGCCGCTCTGCGCTGGCGCGCTCGGTGCGCTCCGCATTGGCATGCTGCCGAAGCACTTCCAGCCCCATTGCCACCAGATGCGTACAAATCAGGCCGCGCTCCTGATTGTCGCGGCAGGGACAATGGTTTTCCACCAGCCCGTTTTTGAGAATCTCAAACTTACTGCGCATGCCGCGCGGACCGAGGTTCAGCGTGCCCGTAATAAAGGGATGCTCATAGGTGACCTTTTCCACCACACCGCGTTCGAACAGGGCTTTGCCGTCGCGGAACGCCCGCCACCCGGCCCAATCCTTCAGCTTCTTTTCAGTATATGGAACTTTCTCACTCACTAACAGCAACCCCTAGCTCGCCCAATAAATAGAAACCATTCTCTCCACTTTCGGCAAGAAAGCCACAAAAAATTTCGGATTTCCGCTTTTTACTCAAAAATCGGCCCAACTAGTTATTGACGCAACGGCGGGTGCGGCACAATATGCGCGCCGTTTTTGAAACCAAAGGAAAAGCCATGCAGCGGATCATGAAAAAATCGAAAATACACACGGCCACCATCACGGGACTGGAGCTGTATTATGAAGGCAGCGTCACCATCGACCGTGATCTGCTGGACATGGCCGATATGCTCCCGGGCGAACAGGTGCAGATCGTCAACCTCAACAACGGCGAACGTTTCGTCACCTACACCATTGCCGGCGAACGCGGCACCGGCGCCATTGAGCTCAACGGCCCCGCCGCGCGCCTCGCCGCCGTCGGCGACAAAGTCATCATCATTTCCTACGGCAACTACAGCGACGAGGAAGCCAAAGCGCTGGAACCGATTGTGGTCTTCGTTGACGAAAACAACCGCCCCGCTCAAAAATGAGCGACTATCTCTACCAAAAAACCAACCAGTATTTCGGCCAGCTCGCCGCCGGCGCGGAATCCTGCGGCGAAGCCGAGCTCAAAGCACTAGGCGCCACCAAAATCCGCGCCGGCTATCTCGGTTTCTATTTTTGCGCCGACCAGCGCACCATCTACAACATCGCCTACCGCACCCGCATCTTCTCGCGCATTCTCGCACCGCTGCTGGCGTTCGACTGCCACTCCGACAAATATCTCTACAAAACCGCGCAGCAGATCGACTGGAGCGACTTCCTGACGCTCACCAAAACGTTTGCCATCACCGCCAACGTCGCCAAGAGCAACATCCGCAACTCGCAGTATGCCGGGCAGATCCTCAAGGATGCCATCGTCGACCAGTTCCGCGCCAAAACCACCCAGCGCCCGAACGTCGATACCCGCCATCCCGACCTGCTGCTCAACCTCTATATCCACCAGAACAAGGCGCGCATCAGCGTTGACCTCGGCGGCGGCTCGCTCCACAAGCGCGGCTACCGCGCCCAATCCGTCGAAGCCCCCATGCAGGAAACCCTCGCCGCCACCATCCTGCAGCTGGCCGACTGGCACGGCGAACGCCCGCTCTACGACCCCTTCTGCGGCTCCGGCACCCTGCTCTGCGAAGCCTTCATGAAAGCCGGTAACATTCCCGCCGCCTATCTGCGCCGCAAATTCGGCTTCCTGCGCCTGCCCGACTTCGATGCCGCCGTCTGGAATCAGATCAAAACCGCCGCCAACAACGAAACCGCCGATGTTCCGGAGGACCTGATCAAAGGCAGCGACCTCAACGCCGACGCCGTCAAGGCCGTCCGCGCCAACCGCAACGAACTCCCCGAACTCGGAACCATCAAAGTGCGGCGCGCCGACTTCCACGACCTCGACGGCTTCGAAAACACCGTCATCGTCACCAACCCGCCCTACGGCATCCGTCTCGGCAACACCGCCCAGGTGGCGCAGCTGCTCAAAGAGTTTGGCGACTTCCTCAAGCAAAAATGCACCGGCTCCACCGCCTACATCTATTACGGCGACAAAACCCTCGTCAAAAAACTCGGCCTCAAACCCGAGTGGCGGCACGAGCTCCGCGCCGGCGGACTCGACGGCGTGCTCTGCAAATACGAGCTTTATTAAGCGAACCTTCCTCCGGCGCACATTCTCTGAATTACTGCGCTTGACTCCCCCTGCCAATCTGCACAGAATGGGTCGGCAAAAGGATGCAAAATATGAGCCAAAATAAATACATCAAAGATTTCATGAAAACCTTCCCCTACGAGGGGTTGACCTTCGACGACGTTTCACTGATTACACAGTATGCGGACTTCCTTCCGGGCGATACCGACATCTCCTCCAGACTGACCCGCAACGTCGATGTAAAAATTCCGTTCCTCTCCGCCGCGATGGATACGGTGACCGAAGCACGCATGGCCATCTCGATGGCGATGCTTGGCGGCATCGGCGTCATCCACAAGAATCTCGATCCGGAAATCCAGGCGCAACACGTCAACCGCGTCAAACACCATCTCAACGGGCTCATCTCATCTCCGATCACCTTCAACGTCAACGACACCCTCGAAACGATCGCCATAACACGGGCCGAAAACGGCTACAGCTTTAACGGATTCCCGATTCTGGACAACGACGGCCGGCTCGTCGGCATCCTGACCTCCAAGGACATTCGCTTTGCGCGCTCCAAAAGCGTTCAGGTGGCCGACATCATGACCACCGACTTCGTCACCGCTAAACCCGACACCGACCTGCGGCAGGCCTACGACATTATGCAGCAGCATAAAATCGGCAAACTCCCCCTGCTCGACGACACCGGAAAACTGGTCGGCCTCTACAGCTACGCCGATGTCCGTCAGCTGGTCGAAAATGAAGAACCGCTTTTCAACCGCGATGAAAAATACCGCCTGCGCGTAGCCGCCGGCGTGGGCCCCGGCGACTATGAGCGCGCCGAAATTCTCGCCGAAAACGATGTGGACGTCATGGTGGTCGACACCGCCCACGGTCACACCAAGGGCGTCATCGACATGGTCGCGTGGGTGAAGAAGAAATTCCCGCACATCGACGTCATCGGCGGCAACATTGCCACCGGCGAAGCGGCCCTCGCGCTGCGCGACGCCGGCGCGGACGCCGTCAAGGTCGGCATCGGCCCCGGCTCCATCTGCACCACCCGCGTCGTGGCCGGCGTCGGGATTCCGCAGATTTCCGCTATTTATGCTGCGGCCAGCGCCCTCAAGGGCGAGATTCCGGTCGTCGCCGACGGCGGCATCCGCAACTCCGGCGACATCGCCAAGGCGCTCGTCGCCGGTGCCGATACCGTCATGATGGGTTCCGTACTCGCCGGCACCGAAGAGAGTCCCGGCGAAAAAATCATTTATGAAGGCCGCCAGTTTGTAATCTACCGCGGTATGGGCAGCCTTGACGCCATGAAATCGCGCGAAGGCAGCCGCCAGCGCTATGGCCTCAGCGACGACGACGATCTCGTTCCGCAGGGCATCGAAGGCATGGTTCCGTATTCCGGCACCGTCAACAAGGTGATGAAGCAATATTGCGGCGGCCTGCAGGCCAGCCTCGGCTACTGCGGCACCCCGACCATTGCGGAACTCAAGGCAAACGGAAAGTTTGTCCGCGTTTCCGGCGCCGGCGCGGTTGAAGCCCACGCCCACGACGTCAAGATCACCAAGGAAGCTCCGAACTATCGGCGCTAAGTGAGATGAAACATATCACTCCAGCGATTGCTCTGCTGCTGTCCCTGCTGCTGTCCGGTTGCGCCGCGACCAAGGTGGTGACCATTCCGGTTAAAGCCGCCGCCAAAGTGGTCAGCGGCACCGCCGACATCATCGACTAAAGATCATGCAGACCGCGCTTGTTCAGATGAACCCGACGGTTGGCGCTCTGGCGGCCAACACCGACCGCATTGTTTCCCGCGCCTACGAAGCGCGGGATAACGGCGCCGAACTGATCGTCTTTCCGGAGCTGACGATTTCCGGCTATCCGCCCGAAGATCTGATTCTGAAAGACCATTTCTGCGGCGACTGCGAAATACAGCTTGAGCGTCTGAAAACCGAACTTCCGCACGAAGCCACGATTGTGGTCGGGGCGCCGGTGTTCCGGAACGGCAAAAAATATAATGCCGCGATTGTTTTTCGCAATGGCGAGATTCTCGGCGAATATCACAAGATGCTATTGCCCAACTATGGCGTCTTTGATGAAAAGCGCCTCTTCACCGCCGGCAGAAAACCGCTGATTATCGATATCGACGGACAAAAGGCCGGCATCCATATCTGTGAAGATTCATGGCAGCCCGACGGTGCGGCCGTTGCTTCGTCTGAAGCCGAAGGAATCGATCTGCTGATCAATCTTTCCGCTTCGCCCTATCATCACGGCAAGCTGAACAGCCGCATCGAGGTTCTCGCCCAGACCGCCCAGAACCTCAGCGCCACCCTGCTCTACTGCAACACCGTCGGCGGTCAGGATGAACTCGTCTTCGACGGCGCGAGTATGGTTTTTGCGCCGGACGGTTCGCGCCTCGCCCGCGCCAAACAGTTTGAAGAAGACATCCTCTATTTCGTACCGCAGGCTTCCAGCCTGCAACAAGGCCGGCAGGATGCCGGCGATACAGTTCCACGAAAAGAAGCGCCCCTGCCTGAGCTCGAAGAGGTTTATGAAGCCCTCAAGCTCGGCCTGAAAGATTATGTCGAGAAGATCGGTTTCAAGCGCGTGGTCGTGGCACTGAGCGGCGGCATCGACTCTGCACTGGTACTGGCCATCGCCGTCGACGCCCTCGGCAAGGAGCGCGTCGCATCGGTTACGATGCCCTCGCAATATTCCTCGTCCGGCACACTCGGCGACGCCCACGAAATGGCAAAGATGCTCGATATTGAATTCCACGAGATTGCGATCAAGGGACTCTACGACAACTTTGAATCCGAGCTCTCCACCATCTGGGGCAACGATAAGAAAGCCGGCCTGGCTGAAGAAAATCTGCAGGCGCGCATCCGCGGCGACCTGATTATGTCGCTCTCCAACGAATTTGGCTGGCTGGTGCTCACCACCGGCAACAAGAGCGAAATGGCCATGGGCTATTCCACGCTCTACGGCGACATGTGCGGCGGCTACGCCGTCATCAAGGATGTTCCCAAAACGCTCGTGTTTGACCTCTGCCGCTGGCGTAACGAACAGAGCATCGTCATGCCGCCGAGCATTATCGAGCGCCCGCCATCGGCCGAGCTGCGGCCCGACCAGAAGGATACCGACTCGCTGCCGCCCTACGAAATCCTCGACCCGATCCTCGAAGATTATGTCGAAAACGATATGGGTATCGACGGGCTGATTGCCAAGGGATACGACGCGGAGATCGTTAACCGCGTTGTCCATGCCGTGGAGCTGAGCGAATATAAACGGCGCCAGTCGCCGCCCGGCGTCAAGATTACGCCCAAGTCGTTCGACCGCGACCGCCGCATGCCGATCGTCAACCGCTACCGAAACTAATGGCCGCCGTTGCCGAGCGTTGAGGCATCATCCTCTTCGCTGATCATGGTCTGGGCGGAGATCGGCTCCATTTTAACGGCGTTGCCCGCACGGATGGCCGGGCAGATATTCTGGCAGGCGCCGCAGCCACGGCATTTTTTCGGATTGACCACCGGCTGGGGAATATCGTCATTACCAATGCGTTCTTCAATCGCGTTGTAGCCGCAGAACTCGTCACAGGCCATGCATTCCTGCCGGTCTTCCCAGGCGAGGCAGGCTTCGCGGATAATGCTGGCTGTTGCCGTTTTGCGCTGCTGCTTTTCCTCCATGCTCAAAGAAGCAATGGCACCGGTGGGACAGACCTGTGTGCAGGCGTTGCAATACTGCTCGCAATAGCTTCCGTCGGAGTGCAGAAAATCCATCTCCGGGATGCACAGCTCAGCCACCCCGCCTTGCTTGCGCACCGTCAGCACGCCGGTCGGACAGGCGTTGACACAGGCATAGCAGCGAATGCAGGTGGCGGCAAAGTTATCCAGATCCTTTGCGCCGGGCGGCAGAATCGGCTGTTTTTCCGCAACGGCGCGAGCTATGTTTTTGAAGAGCAGTGCAAGCGGCACACCGAGCGCAAAACCTGCCAGCAGTTCGCGCCGACCACGACTGACGGACTTTGCTGTTTTGGGTTTTCCGAGCTTCAGCTTTTCAACCAGATAGCCAAGCGGGCAGAGCTGCACGCACCAAACCTGCGGCTGAATCAGGCTGAGCAGAAGCACCAATGGAATCAGCGCGCCGGGAATCCATGACATCGGATGCGCGTCGCCTTTCGACAGAGCGCCCAAACGCGTGAAGGTGGAGAGCGGGTCGAGAAAGAGAATCAGCGGCAACCCGATCAAAGAGGCCGCAACGACAAACCAGAATACCACTCCATTCAGCCGCCACGGGAAAAAGCGTTTCTTCAGGCTAAACTGCAACGGGACCGAATAGAGCGTACCCAGCGGACAGATCCAGCGGCAGAAAAAGCGCCCTTTCCACAAGGAAAGTCCCAGGATCAGCAGCGCCGGCAGACTCCACGCAAGGGAAATATACCAACCGCGATGCACCAGTGCGGCGGAAAACACCGCGAGCGGACTCATCGCCGGAACCAGGCGCGCGGCATAGTCCGGCAGCGGACCGCCAAGCAAAAGAAAGAGCGCTAACGCGAGAATAATGGAGCGCACCGTCCAGCGGATACCCCGGCGGTGCTTTTGATAAAACCCGGGCTGATCCATGGTTTAGCTGACTTCGATCTTATGGATATTCATCTTGTCGTGGTCCGCCACCCCGATGCCCATCTCCTCGGCATATTTGAGATATTTAATCTCATAGGGCGAATCGAGAAAGATCGAGGAGGCATAGGCGTCGGCGGCCACCTGATCTTTAGAAATAATCAACAGATCGGGAGTCTTTAGCTCCTTGGCTGGACCCTGCGGCCCGCTGTCCATCATGCAGCGCGTGGCATCAATGATGGTCCAGGCGGGCTTCATGACCGTGCAGAAATCGGCAATACATTGGTGCAGGTCGGTGCGGTGCCAATGGCGGCGATCTTCAATTGCACCCAGCCAGTTTTTCATGGCGCAGGAAAGCTTGGTGGCCTTGTGATGCTTGGCCACGGGAATATTGACCACGGCGTCCGCCGTCAAAAATTCGTCGGCAATCTCAACTGTTTTCAGCGTCCGCCCCTCCGGAACCGCCACCTCTTTGAAGCTGCTCTTCTTGGTTTTCAGATCGATCAGCTTGGATTTGTGCTTTTTCACGGCGGCTTTGATTCCACTCATATCAAAAGCGATTTTAGCGGCGTTGCAGGGATGCTCCGGCAGAATAACATTCTTTACGCCGCCCTTTTTTGCGCCCTCAATGAAAACATCCACCAGGTCGGGATGGGTGTTAGCGCCCTGCTCCGGCGTGCGCGACCAGGCGGCATTGACTTTGAGCGCCACGGTTTTGACGTCTTTGCCGAACCAACCGTTTTCCTGGACAATGTTCATGGCCTTTTGCATCAGCTTGCGGTTGTCGGTGCCGTGCAGCACCCAGACATCGACCTTGTCATCGGCCTGTTTTGCAGATGCCGTCGAAACAGCTAATGCGGTGGTACCGCCGGCGGCCCCCATTTTCACAAAGCCGCGACGGGAAGTGGTTTCCGGGTAGAGCGTTTCTGTTTTCATAGCGAGTCTCCTTCTGCAAGAGAGAACGATGAAACAGATGAAAATGCGACACAAAAAAGTGCCCGGATGCCTATTTAGATAAAATTACAGGTCGAGGAAGTTCTGCAGCAGCTTCTTGCCTTCCAACGTCAGAATGGACTCGGGATGGAACTGGACACCGTGAACGGGATGCTCTTTGTGCTTCATGCCCATGATTTCTCCCTCGGCGGTCCATGCCGTAATTTCCAAACAATCCGGCAGGGTTTCACGCTCAACAATCAGCGAGTGGTAGCGTGTTGCATCAAAAGGGCTCGGCAGTCCTTTGAAGACGCTCTTGCCGTCATGGATCATCGGCGACGTTTTTCCATGCATCAACCGGTCAGCGCGGATGACGTTGCCGCCATAGACATCGCCGATGGACTGATGGCCAAGGCAGACACCGAACAGCGGCAGGCGCGGGCCAAACTCGCGGATAATATCGCACGAAATGCCGGCTTCCTTCGGCGTGCAGGGGCCGGGGCTGACCAGCACCTTTTCGGGGTTGAGCGCCACGGCCTGCCCGACCGTGATCTCATCGTTGCGGAAGACGCGCATCTCCGCACCCAGCTCGCCGAGATATTGCACCAGGTTGTAGGTGAACGAATCATAGTTATCGATGACCAAAATCATATTAGTAGTCCTTATCACGCAAAGACGCAAAGAACGCAAAGCTACAAACCATTAGCAACTCTGGTTATTCCACCTTTGATCAGGTTCTCTCCAAAATTAATTAATAGACCCAACTTCTGATTCGTCAGGCGCAGATAGGTTAACAACTGCTTTTTGTGAACCGGCCTGATTGCCTCAACTGACTTGAGTTCAATAATTACGCTCTTATTAATGATCAAATCAGCCCGAAAAGCCTCTGAGAATTCGCGTCCGTTGCACTCAATATTAATGGACACTTGCTGTTCTACAGAAAAACCTCTCCGGCTTAATTCATCTGCCAACAAAACTTCATACACACTTTCCAGCAATCCCGTACCGAGCTTGGAATGAATAGCATAAGCAGCATCGACTACCTCTTTGGCTATCTCATTTTCCAACATATCTTGGCGTCCTTTGCGGCTTTGCGTAAGATTTACCCTGCCGAACGGGCGGCGTGGTAGTGCTTGGCGAGGGCGAGCGCCTTCATCATGCCGCGCGCCTTGTTGCGCGTTTCCTCATATTCATTGATCGGCACGGAGTCGGCCACGACGCCGGCACCGGCCTGCACATAGGCCTTGTCCTTGTCGAGAATAACGGTGCGGATCGTGATGGCGGAATCAAAGTTTCCATTATAGTTAAAGTAGCCCACGGCACCGGCATACGGACCGCGCTTGCTCTTTTCGAGCTCGGCAATAATTTCCATGGCGCGGACCTTCGGCGCACCGCTCACGGTACCGGCGGGAAAGGTAACGCGCATCACGTCATACTCGTCGTGATCGCCGGAAAGATGGCCGGTGACGTCGGAAACAATATGCATCACATGACTGTAGCGCTCGATGACCATCAGATCCGGAACCTCGACGGTGTTATAGTCGCACACGCGACCAATGTCGTTGCGGCCCAGATCAACGAGCATAATGTGCTCGGCGCGTTCTTTGGGATCGGCCAGCAAATCTTTTTCGTGCGCCAGATCTTCTTCAACCGTCTTACCGCGCGGGCGGGTTCCGGCGATCGGGCGCACCTCAACCTTCTTATCCTCGCAGCGGACATGGATTTCGGGCGAGGTGCCGACAATCGCGCTTTCGCCCATGTCGAGGCAGAACATATAGGGCGACGGATTAATGGAACGCAGCGCGCGGTAGACGTCCAGGGAGTCGGCTTCGTTGTCCACCTCGAAGCGCTGGGAAAGCACGGTCTGGATCACGTCACCGGCACGAATGTATTCCTGCGTCTTTTCGACCATATCAAGGAACTCTTCCTTGGTCGTATTTGACTTGGGCTCCAGCGGCTCCACCTCGTCGTGCGTATCGATCAGCACCCGGTTGATCGGTGTCTGCAGTGCTTCGCACAGCTCGTCAATCTGCGCCAGCGCCTTGTCGTAGGCTTCGTTCGGATCGCCATCAATATGCGCGTTGGCCACAATTTTAAGGTTGTGGTTCACCCGGTCGAAAACAATCAGGCCGTCGGTAACCATAAAGACCATGTCGGGATTGCCGATTTCATCATTGCCGATCACCGGGACACGCGGCTCAAACTGCGATACGACATCGTAGCCGAGAAATCCGACGGCTCCGCCGATAAAGCGCGGCAGGGCCGGGTCGTCGACGACCGGCGCAAACTGTGTCATGTGGTTTTTCAGTGCATCCAGCGGATCAATGTCCTCCATCACCTGCGGCGCATCGCCATTGGTGGAAACTTCAACGCGGCGGCCAAAGGCGCGAATAATGGTGCGCGGCGTTCCGCCGATGAAGGAATAGCGGCCAATATTTTCGCCGCCCTCGACCGATTCAAGCAGATAGGTATGCGAGGCATGGTCGCGCTCGCGCAAATAGGTGCGAACCCGCTCATAGGCGGAAACCGGTGTTTCCTGGTCAGCAAGGACTTCCTTCCAAACCGGAACCAGATTCCCCTGTTTTGCTTTTTCCAGGAATGTTTGTCGATCGGGTACAACGGCCATAATTCTTCTCGCAGTTAAAACGGTGAATGGTAACCGCCAAGATCGGTTGTGCAACCTAAAACATGACGACTGATCCGAAAAACACGATATGACCACGCAACCTGCAAAGAGGACGGCACTCGGGGCATCGGGGCTTCTCAGGAATTCCGAAGCCCCAAGCGAGCACTCTCCCTATTGGCAGGCCGCCGAACCTCCCCGAGTGTGGTGGCAAGGCAGAACATGTTGCCGGGACCGTCGGGACACCGCGCCGTCCCGACGCGGTACCGCGCAGGCAACACGTTGAAAACAGACGGAGGTTCGCAATGACAGAAGAAAAGACAGACCTGTTTGCACAGGTGAATCGTCCGAAGGACATGGACAACATGACGGATCTGGAGAAAAAACATCTACCGGTGATCTCAGCGCCTGAGAGCGTCAGGGCAGATGAATGCTTCAGCGTAACCGTAGAGGTTGGAAAGCTGTTGCCGCATCCGAACGAACATGAACACCACATCGAGTTTATCGACCTGTACGAAGACAAGGTGTTTCTCTGTCGGGCAGATTTTTCCGGCATAAAGATCTGCCCAACGGTTACCTTCTGCGTCTCCCTGCAGAAAAGCGGCACACTCAGAGCCTTTAGCAGTTGTAACCTGCATGGCCAGTGGGAAGGAACCCACGAGATAACGGTTACAGACTGAACCACGGGAACCGGACGGTGAAGTTTAACGGAATCAACCATCTGGCCATGGCGACTGGCGACATGGACCGAACAATCCGTTTCTGGCGCGACCTGCTCGGCATGCGGCTCGTGGCGGGGCTGGGCGAGCCGGGATATCGCCACTACTTCTTCGAGATTTCCGACACGGACCTCATCGCCTTCTTTGAATGGCCCGGCGTCGAGGCCGTCGAGGAGAAGGAGCATGGCCGCCCCGTGAAGGGCCCCTTTGTTTTTGATCACGTCTCGTTCGGCGTGAACACCGAAGACGACCTATGGATCCTGAAAGCAACTTTGACTGCCGCAGGCATTCGGGTTTCAGACGTGATTGATCACGGGTTTATCCATTCGATCTATGCCCACGACCCGAATGGGATACCGATCGAGTTCAGTTGGAACGCAGCAGGCATCGATATTCGCCAAACCCCGGTCATGGGCGATGCAAGCCCGACCGCCGCCGCTCGCGAAGGCGCCGAGCCGCAACCGAGACAGCGGCCCCGCGTCTCAACGCCGGTGCCGCCGAGCGCACGCATGGTCTATCCGGGAGCCGGCAGCGAACTTTTTCACGGCAAAAAGCCCCCGCATCAATCCTCCTGAACCTGGACAGCAACGGCATCCCCTCCGGATCTTGACCGCAGCACAGGGGGGAAACAGCTTGGGAAAAAGCCCGGAAATTGCAGCGACAGCCGCAGCGCAATCTTGGTATCCTTACCGGGAATCGGGAGGGCAATTTCCATGAAGATGCGGCTTCTACTTGTGGATGATCACATGATGATCCGGGACGGGCTGAAGGCCCTAATTGAAAAGGAACCGGACATGGAGGTGATCGGCGAAGCCGGCAACGGGAAAGAAGCCGTAAAACTGGCCGCTCAAACGGGGGCCCATGTTGTGATCATGGATATTGTTATGCCCGAACTGAACGGGATCGAAGCCGCCCGCAAAATCTTACGAACCAACTCCCACATCCGAGTAATAGGCCTTTCAGCGCACAGCAACGGCGGGTATGTCCGGGAAATGCTGAAGGCCGGAGCCTCGGCATACATCCTCAAGTCGCGGGCCTTTCAGGAATTGACTCAGGCGGTTCGCGAAGTGATGGCCGGCCGGAAATACCTGAGCCCGGACATCACCTGCGGGGTCATTGACGAATACACCCGCATTGCGTCACGCACCCATCAAAACCCGGTTTTCGTCGTGCTTACCGAGCGGGAACGCGAGATCCTGCAACTCCTGACCGAAGGCAAAAGCACCAAAGAAACCGCTTATGGCCTGAGCATCAGCATGAAGACCGTCGAGACACACCGCCGGAATATCATGGAGAAACTCCATTTGCACAGCGTGGCCGACCTCACCAAGTATGCGATCCGCGAAGGCATTACCTCCGTGGACGCATAACCCCGTCACTCAACGGCGCCCGCGGGTTGGCGCTCAAGCCCGGTCAAGGAAACCGCAAGTCTACCTTAAGTTTTCCGCGGCAACGTCCGGATCGGTGACCGGTTGTTCGCAGGTAAAGTTTCGACAGATGTAGACGGCGGGTTTGTCATCAACCAAATGCATATCGGCGGCAAACGGAACGAGCTTTTCAAGATTCTGATCGCCAGGCGCTTTCAGAAGAACCGTTTTATGCGGCTGATAAACCGAGCGCACGGCACGAATGAGCGCCTGGGTTTCCGGGGATGATGGGTCGCCGACCACAACCACTTCCACCGCTGGTCCGGCGGCAAACTGAACCGCCTGCAGCGCCTGCCAGAATCCGGATGGCAAACGGTTGATGCTTTCGGCAAAGGCGGCGACGGCTTTTTCCGCGACCTCCTCGTATTCGGTGCGTCCCGTCAGGCGGGCAAGCTTCAGCAGGTTCATCATCTGCACCGCATTGCCGGAGGGAATCGCGCCGTCATACATACTTTTCGGCCGGACAATCAACTCCTCCGCGTCGTCGGCAGTCAGGAAAAATCCGCCGTTTTCCGGATCGTCAAACTGCACCAACACCACCTCATTCAGCGCGAGCGCTTGTTCGAGCCATTCAAAATCGAAGGTGGTTTCGTAGAGTTCCAGCAGTCCGAAAATCATGAAGGCATAGTCGTCGAGCTGTCCCGGAACAGCGGTTTCACCTTCGCGCCAGCGGTGCCACAGGCGATCGCCGTGCGCCATTTCCTCCAGCATAAAACGAGCGGCGCGTTGCGCGGCAACTTCATACTTCGGCTCATCAAAAATGCGGGCGGCTTTGGCGAATGCCGCAATCATCAGTCCGTTCCAGTCGGCCAGCACCTTGGTGTCCTTCAGCGGGTGAATCCGTTGTTCACGGACCGCAAACAGTTTTTCGCGAATGGAGACCGGTATATCCGTATCGCCGGTCAAGTGCAGGATATTTTCACCGGTTTTCTGGCGTGTCGCTTCGTCGTGAAAGTTTCCCTCAGGCTGCACGTTGAACCGGTTGGTCACGATGGAGAACTCATCCGCTCCGAGCACTGCGCGCAGCTCCTCGAGCGCCCATACATAAAACTTTCCCTCCACGCCTTCGCTGTCGGCATCCTCGGCGGAATAAAAGCCGCCGTCAGGCGCGGTCATATCGCGAAGGACATACGCAAAAACCTCCTCGGCGATTTGCCGCGCGGATTCGTCGCCATAGGCCTCATACGCTTCAACACCGGCAAGCGCCAGCAGGGCCTGGTCGTAGAGCATTTTTTCAAAGTGCGGCACAAGCCACACGCGATCAGTGGAATAACGGTGTATGCCGAAACCGAGATGATCCCAAATACCGCCGCGCCGCAGGGCTGCCAGCGTACCGGTCACCATCTCGCGTGCGGCATCCGGATCGTACCGCATCAGAAAAACAAGACGGTGGGTGGTGGGAAATTTGGGTGCGCCGCCGAAGCCGCCGTGCCTAGAATCGAACGACTGGATGGCCTCCTCAAACGCCCGGCTCAGAATATCTGCATCCAGCGCGCCCGGGGCGGTGGCTATACCGGAAAGTGCGGCGGTGATCTGTCCGGCCGAGTCTAACACCTCGGCACGGCGGTTCTTCCAGGCGCGGGAAAGCCTCGGGATCAGCTCCCGCATGCCGGCCCGGCCGAAGCGGCTTTCGCGCGGAATATAGGTGGCGGCAAAGAACGGTTTTTTATCCGGCGTCATCACGATGGTGAGCGGCCAGCCGCCGGCGCCGGTCAGCATCTGACAGACGGTCATGTAAATCTCGTCAATATCGGGGCGCTCTTCACGGTCGACCTTGATGCAGACAAACGCCTCGTTGAGCTGCGCAGCCACCGCTTCATCTTCAAACGATTCGTGTTCCATCACATGGCACCAGTGACATGTCGCATATCCGATGGAAAGGAAGATCGGCTTATCCTCGTCGCGCGCCTTCCGAAACGCGTCTTCGCCCCATGGATACCAGTCGACCGGATTGTGCGCATGCTGCAGCAGATACGGACTTTTTTCGTTAATCAGGCGGTTGGTGTAAGCATGCATGACCTCCTCCTCTTGCGGAGCACATCCGCAAACCAGCAACGCGAAAACCCAGAGTGCTATAAGCGTCCCTCGCATAAACGGAAGGATATGCCGCCGCCGAAAAAAAGCCCAACCCAAACGGCAACATTTAAGAACAAACCCACGGGTTCAGAAGAGACCCTTTCCGTCGGCCGCCACCTACTGCGTGACGAATTTCCAGAACGCAACCGGCCGCGCTAACCTTTCAAGTTCAGGAGAATTCCCATCGAAATCTTCTGCATTTCCTGCACGCGCGCTTCGCTGCCTGCCTCGTTATAGCAGCGGAACTCGGGCGCGTTGCCGGACGGGCGCATATGCAGCACTTCCGACGACTCGAAGGTCACGCGCAGTCCGTCGGTGCGGTCGATGGACTCCACCTTGCCGAAGACATCCCCAAACGCATCTTCAATCGCCGACACCACCTCGAACTGTTCGAGAATGTTGGCGCTCTCCTCCGTGGGAAAATCCTGAATGCGGTCACTGGCGGTAAAGCGCTGCGGCAGCTCGGCCAGCAGGGCAGAGATCGGCTTCCGCTCCCGAAGCGAAAGCAGAATGATGCTCAGAATGGGCAGGACGGCATCACGTGTTGGAAGCGCACGCAGCTCTTTGCCTCCAGAAATTGAAAAGTCGGAATTGGTCAGAAAGCCGCCATTGGCTTCGTAGCCGACCACGCCTTTACGCCCCGCAAACGAAGCCTCAATCATGGAAGCCACCACAAACGGCGAACCGATTTTTGTGCGGCGGACATCGTCAAAAAGCCCGCACTTTTCGGCGGCGCTATTGCAGCTGACCGGCGTGCTGATCGAATCGGCACCCAGATATTTCGCGGCCAGAATACCGGCGACGTCGCCGCGCAGCCACTCGCCGTTTTCATCGCTGATCAGTGGACGATCGCTGTCGCCGTCGGTCGAGATGATCGCATCAAAATGGTTTTCCTCGGCCCACTCACGCGCCAACAATACGTCCGTTTCGCGGATCGCTTCGGTATCGACCGGAATAAAGGTGTCGGAAAAACCGAGCGGCGTAACATCGGCCCCCAGTCCGGAAAAAATCTCTATCAGCTCGTCGCGACCGACCGCGGAATGCTGATAGATCCCGATCTTTTTGCTTTGCAGGCAGCCTTCCGGAAAGGCATGCAGATAGCGCTGAACATAATCGATGCGCGCATCAATATTTTCTTCCGGCAACTCAAAACCTTCATCGCCAAAGATAGCCTCATCAATTTCAACGACCTGCTCGCGAATCTGCTCCTCGTCAAACTTAAGGATTTCGCCGGTGCACTTGTTAAACTTGATGCCGTTGCGGTCGTCCGGAATATGACTGCCCGTCACCATGATGGCCGGGCAGGCATTCCTGATGCCGTACAGCGCCACCGCCGGCGACGGAATCCGCCCGCAGTTGATCGGCGCATAGCCCATATCGGAAGCGGCCTTGGCGACGGCACCCATGATCCGTCCCGTACTCGGGCGCAGATCGCCGGCAATCGCGACGGATTCGCCGCTTTTCTTCAACTCACCAGACTCTTCAAGATATTGCAGGAAGCCCTTGGTGTAGGTGTAGCAGACCTGGTCGGTCATTTCCACGGCTAGCCCGCGCGCGCCGCTTGTACCGAACTTCACACCGCTCTGTTGCATCAGGTCATTGATTTTGATTGAGGACATGGTTTTAAGTTTTAGGTGTTAAGTTTTAAGCGCCAGGCACTAGGCATCGATATTTTCGAGCTGGGCCGGGTTATCGAGATTGATCTTGCGGTAGTAGCAGTTGCGCGGTTCGCCCTTTTTGTTCTTGGTGTGGCAGATGCCGCCGCGGTTCGGGCGCACCGAAAAGAGCAGCGAGTTCTGCTCGCAGTTCACATACGCATCGATCAGCTCGAAGGTTTCGCCGGAGGTCAGCCCCTTCACCCACAGCTCCTGACGCGAAGAACTCCACAGCACCAGCATCTTGCGCTTGATCGACTCCTCAAAAGCGAGCTGGTTAATGTAGGCCACGAGAATGACCTCCTTCGTGTCGGCGTTCTGCACAGCGACGGGGATAATTCCCTTGGTGCCTTCCACCGCTTTTTCAAGCTTGTTCCAATCCAGTGCCAGTTCCAATCCTTCTTCAAGTTCCTTGCTCATATTCTCTCCTTTTCAATCAAAAATAAAACACCCGCTCGCAAAGCTCGCTTAAGACTCAAAGAGCACAAAGATTGCTGCCCTTCGAATTCTTGGTGCCTTCGTGTTTACAACCTTACTTCCACGCCTTGGTCGCGCATATATTCCTTCAGTTCACCAACCGTGAGCTCCCCAAAATGGAACAACGAAGCCGCCAAAACGGCATCTGCTTTGCCCTCGGTGACGGCGTCAACAAAGTGTTGTTTGGTGCCGGCGCCGCCGGACGCGATCACCGGCACATTGACCGCCTCGGAAACCGCGCGGGTCAGCTCCAGATCATATCCATCCCTGCAGCCGTCGCAATCCATGCTGGTCAGCAGGATTTCCCCCGCCCCGCGCTGTGTGCCTTCAATGGCCCACTTAATTGCATCAAGCTCAGTTGGATTGCGCCCCCCGTGCGTATACACGCCCCAGGTTCCGTCGCCCTTGCGCCGCGCGTCGATCGCCAGCACGGTACACTGCGAGCCGAACGAGTCGGAGCATTCGTTGAGAATGTCGGGATTTTTGATGGCCGCCGTGTTGAACGAAACCTTGTCGGCGCCGGCCTTGAGCATGCGGCGCACATCGGCTGCCGTACGGATTCCGCCGCCGACGGTCAGCGGCATAAAAACCTGCTCCGCGCAGCGCCGGACAATATCGACCATCGTGTCGCGCCCATCGCTCGACGCCGTAATATCGAGAAACGTCAGCTCGTCCGCGCCCTGCGCCTCATACGCCTTCGCACACTCCACCGGATCGCCCGCATCGCGCAGATCCACAAAATTCACGCCTTTCACGACGCGCCCGCCGGTTACATCCAGGCAGGGAATAATTCGTTTAGCCAGCATTTAAAATCTATCCGTTGTTAAATCCAGAAAGAGCCGCATCATACACATTCTTCACCGGCACGCCACCCTCGGCCGCACATTTTCGGCAATCCTCGATTTCCGGCGAAGCGGTCACAACCGCGCCGTTGCGCCGCCCGATTTTAATCCGCACGGCTCCAAACGGCGTTTCCACCACTTCAAAACTGCGTTCGAGCACCGTGCGTTTTTCCAGCCGCTCACGGATGCCGAAGGTGGTGGATTCGCGGAAGATCAGATCCCGCATTTTTTCGCGGTCAGACGGCAGACACAAAACCGTCAGCAAAATAGCGGGCCGCTGCTTTTTCATGGATACCGGCGTCGTGAAAACATCTAGCGCGCCGACTTCAAGCAGTTGATCAAACAGGCAGCCCACCAGCTCCGGCGTCGTATCATCAAGATTACACTCCAGCACCAGCACTTCATCAGCCGTCTCGTCCATCACCGATTCATAAAGGGTTGCCCGAAGCAGATTCGGGCGGTCGTTGAGCTTGCGGTGCCCAAAACTATAAGCCGTTTTTGCCGCGCGACTTCCCGAGGCCGGAGCATCGGCCGACCGCCAGCTTGAAATCAGCGCCGCGCCCGTCGGCGTAACCAGCTCGAACGGCTCACCCACTTCCTGCACCGGAAAACCTTCGAGCAGGCGCAGCGTGGCCGGCGCCGGATTCGGGTAGGTTCCGTGGGCGCACTCAATCGTGCCGTGGCCCTGCGGCAGGTTGCGGATCGAAACGCCATCAACGCCCAGCTTATCCAACGCCAGGCAGCAGCCGACAATATCGACAATCGAATCCATCGCCCCAACTTCATGGAAATGGATCTTTTCAATATCCACGCCATGAATCGCCGCCTCGGCATCGCCGATGCGCTGAAAAACCTCCGCCGCCATCTTTTTTGTCGACGCCGGCAACGCGCTATCGTCGATCAGCCTGAGAATGGCACTGAGATGACGCCCGTGGTGGTCGTGCTTCTTTTCTTCGACAGAGACGGACGCACGAACGCCGCTCATCCCCTGCTCAACAATCTCATCCACACTAATCTTAAACGGATCCACGTTGAGCGACTTCAGTTCCTCATTCAGTTCATCAACCGAAACGCCCAATCCAACCAGTGCGCCGAGAATCATATCCCCGCTCGCCCCGCCGATACTTTCAAAATGCAATGTTCGTTTGCCCATGACTTTTATCCAAATTTAACAAGGCCGGCTTCACGCAGGCTGAGGAAGTCGCGCGAGTTGTGGTATTGGCGTTGACCCAGCACAATGTGATCCAGCACCTTGATACCCATCACTTCGCCCGCGCCGATCAGCTGTTTTGTGACCTTGATATCTTCCGCCGACGGCGTCGGATCGCCGGACGGATGGTTGTGCGCGAGGATGATCGAGGCACAGGAATGCTCCAGCGCCTTTTTAAACAGTTCGCGCGGATGCACCAGACTGCTGGTCAATGTGCCTTCACTGATTTTTTGCGGCTCGCCAATCAGTCGGTTCTTGGCATTGAGCATCAGCGCCCAGAACACTTCCTTTTGCAAAACGCGCGCGCGTTCGCGCAAGACGGCGGCCGCCTGCTCCGGCGTGGCGACGATCGGACTTTCGCCGACGCTCTCGCGCGTCAGCCGCTGCGCCAGCTCCATCGCGGCCTTGATCATCTGCGCCTTAACCGGACCGATGCTGTTGATCGACTGAATATCCTTCACCGACGCCTTGGCCAACGCAGTAAGCGACCCGAAGGCCGAGAGCAGGCGCTGCGAAACCTCGACCACGTTCATCCCCTGCGTGCCGGTGCGCAGAATCAGCGCCAGCAAAACCGCATCGGAAACATTTTCCGCACCGACCCGCTCGAACTCCTCGCGCGGCCGGAGCTGCGCGGGCATGTCGCAAACGCGGATATTTTCGTTCCGCGTCGAGTATTGAAGTTGGTCGGATTTTTCAGACATTCGAGCCTTTCGTGATGCGTGACGATTGAGTCGTGACTTCTTTTTCACGCCTCACGTTTCAATCGTCACTTGCCAGTTGAACCAAACCCGCCGGAACCTCTTGTAGTCTGCGACAGTTCCTCAACCATTTCATAATAGATCGGCGTGCAGTCGCAGGCGACGACCTGAAAGAGGCGCTGCCCCTTTTCGGCAGTATAGGTGAAATCCTTAATATTGTCGCACATCGCCATCAGCTCGCCGCGGTAGCCGCCGTCGATGAGGCCGATGGAGTTGGCCATGCGTAGCGGTGTTTTGGAAATGCTCGAGCGCGGCATCAGGAAATAGGCGCGGCCGTCTTCCGGCTCGCAGGCAATGCCGAGTTTGATCGGTTTGGTTTCGCCGGGTTCGATGACGACGTCTTCGAGCACGTAAAGATCGAGGCCGGCGTCGCCTTCGTGAAAATGACCGTGGTCGGAATAGATTTCGCGGGCGGCGTCGTTCAGTGGTTTGATTTTCAGATGCATGGTATATTCCCTGTCTGTGATTGATTTTAAAATTCGGAGCATAGTATCTTTAAAAACTTCACACGACAAGGAGTAGGTTTATGTTGAAGTTGGCGATTTTGGGATCGGGGTCAGGTACAAACTGCCAGGCGATTATTGATGCGGTTGAAGCGGGCACACTGGATGCGGAGATTAAATGCGTGCTGGCGGATAACGAGGATGCGTTTATTCTGGAGCGCGCGCGGAAGCATAATATTCCGGCCATCTATTTTGACTGCGCCCCCTTCAAGACCAAGCTCGACGGCGAGGCCGAACAAAACGTGCTGAAGATTCTCGAAGAGCATGACGTCAACTTTATCGCGCTGGCCGGTTTTATGCGGATCGTGAAAGACGGCCTGCTCAACACGTTCGCCGGACGCATGATCAACATTCACCCCTCTCTGCTCCCAAGCTTTCCGGGACTCGACGGCGGCCAGCAGGCGTTCGACTATGGCGTAAAGTTTACCGGCTGCACCGTCCACTTTGTCGATGCGGGCGTCGACACCGGCGCCATCATCAACCAGAAAATCATCTCGATCGAGGACGACGACACGCTCGAATCGATGATGGAAAAACTGCACGCGCAGGAACACGTTGCCTATCCGGAAGCGCTGCAGTGGATCGCCGAAGGCCGCATCAATTTTGACGGACGCAGAATCACCCTTAAGTAATCTGGAGGGTCGCACGCCGTGCGACCGGGCGGAGAGGCCTCCGCCCCTCCAAATCAGACCAGCAGATCATCCTCTTCCGGCTCGTGGTGGCGTTCGGTCAGGCGGACCGGGTCCCACTTAAAGTGGCTGAGAATAAATGAGGCCAAGCGGGTGCCGAACAGGATACCTCCGCCAATGATGAGCAATGCTTTGACGCTGTACCCTTCGTAGCGCTCGCTGAATTCGTTGAACAGCGCGCCGCCGACAATGATGAGCAGCATGAGCGGCGTGATGAAACGGATGGCAATATCCCACACCGGCCACAGCTTGACCGTGCTGACCTTGTTGACGTGCCGGCGCATGACACCGGACTTGAGCACCCAGCCAATCAGCATGCATTCGAGAATGCCGCCGAGGATCAGCGCATAGTTGTTGATGAAATGGTCGATGATATCGAGAATCCAAAGGCCGGCGCGCGTGGTGAAAACGACACTGCCGACCAGGCCGAGTCCGCAAATGATGGACGTCGCCTTTTTGCGGGAAACTTTAAACTTATCGCAGACGGAGCAGGAGAAGGCCTCGGTCAGCGAAATGGCGGAGGAGAGGCCGGCCACAATCAGGACAAGAAAGAAGAGCGCGCCGAAAATGCGATTGCCGGCGGGCAACTGATTGATGGCTTCCGGGTAGACGACAAAGGCCAATCCGGGACCGCCGGAAATCGCTTCGCTGAAGGGAACGCCCTTGGCCTGCGCCATGTAGCCGATGGTTCCAAAGACGGCAAAGCCGGTAATAAAGGAGTAGAGACAGTTGAGCACACAGGTCGTCAGTGCATTGCCGACAACATCGGTCTTTTTCGGAAGGTAGCTGGCATAGGTAATCATAATGCCGAAGCCGAGCGATAGCGTGAAAAAGATCTGCCCGAATGCGGCCACCCAGACCTTGCGGCCAGCCCCCGTCATAATATTGATTTTTGAGAAGTCGCAGGAGAGGTAGTGGGTTTTGATGGCGTCCCATGCCCCATCCAGCTGAAGCGACCACCCCACCAGAATGAGCGTCAGCACAAACAGCAACGGCATGAAAATCATGCTGGCCTTTTCGATGCCGTGGCTGATTTCGCGGAAACAGATAAACCAGCAGATCACCCAAGTCAGCACAGTGCCGCCGAGAATCGGCCAGCGAATGCCGCCGAGCTGAAAGGGCCCGTCGCTGCGCTGCAGAAATTCCTGAATAAAGAACGCGCCGGTGTCGCTTCCCCATGAAAGGTTGAAGGAGAAGCAGAAATAATTCATGCACCAGCCGATGACGGCGGCATAGAAGAGGTTGATACCGAAAAAGGCAACGACCGGCATCCACCAGCCGAGCGGCTCCCAGAGCGGGTTCACACGGGAAAACGCCAGCGGCGGTGAGGCCTTTTCGCGGTGCCCGAGGGCATATTCGAGAATCATCAGCGGAATGCCGGCGAGCAGCAGTGCCACGACATAGGGAACGAGAAAGGCGCCGCCGCCGTTTTCGTAGGCCATGTAGCCGAAGCGCCAAATATTTCCCAGCCCGACCGCCGATCCGATGGCGGCCAAAAGGAACCCGACCTTGCTGCCCCACAGACTCCGCATGAAAACGTTCCGTTAGTTGCGGTGACGGAAGGTGATGCGACCTTTTTCCAGATCGTAGGGGGAGATGGCAACCGTTACGCGGTCACCCACGGCAATACGAATGAAATGCTTGCGCATTTTGCCGGAAATATGCGCGAGAACTTCGTGTCCGTTTTCGAGTTCAACGCGATACATGGTGGCCGGCAATACCTTTTTAACAACGCCTTCTACCTCGATGGCTTCTTCTTTGGCCATAAAATGCTCCTTCTGAAAATTTACGAAAAGGGGCATGCTACACGGATGCGCCGGCTTTGCAACCCTTTAACCCTTGGGGATTTCTAGGCGGCTTCGCCGCGTAGCGGAATATTGCGCTTGTAGAGAGTGATGTAGCGCTGAATGCGAGCGGCGAGATCTTTCTGCTTGTTGGACTTGGCCACCTTGAGCGCCTTGCGGGCCCAGTCGCCGGCTTCGCTGAAATGCTGAAGTTCGGCATAGGCAGCACTGATGAGAATGAGCGTGAGAGCATCGCCCTGCCCCGTAATATCGAGCAGCTTCTGGGCATATTCAAGCGCCTCGTGACCGTTGCGCTCGTCCGGATTCTCGTCGGTGGCCAAAATCAGAATCAGTTCGCGCAGCGCCGCGGTATCGCGCGGGTTAATGTGCAGCTTTTTGCGCGCTCGTTCGCTGCGGGAGGCGTCTTCAGACTCCTCGACACTCGCATCGACGTCATCGAGCATGGAGGGCGAAAGGTCGAGGTCGATGCTTTCCTCGTCAAACTTTTTCTGGAGATAGGCTTTGTCGATGGCGTTGTTATAGGCCTCTTCCGGCGAAACAATTCCGCGTTTAACGAGACTGAGAAGGTCGTCTGCAAAGGTGGTCATGCCGACTTTACGACCAGTCTGCATAATGGAGGGAATCTGATGCGTCTTGCCTTCGCGGATATTGGCGGCAACGGCCGGGGTGACGACGAGAATTTCGCACGAGGCGATACGGCCGCCGGCAATGCGCTTGCACAGCGTCTGGGCAATCACGCCCTTGAGCGAGTCGGCCAGCATGGTGCGGATCTGGTTCTGGCGGTCGGCCGGAAACTTATCGATGATACGGTCGACGGTCGTCGCGGCGGTGTTGGTGTGCAGCGTCCCGAAAACGAGGTGGCCGGTTTCGGCGGTTTCGATGGCAATTTCCATCGTTTCGAGGTCGCGCATTTCGCCGACGAGTACAATATCGGGGTCTTCGCGCAAGGCGGCGCGCAGGGCGTTGGCAAAGCTCTTGGTATGCACATGCACTTCGCGCTGGTTGACGAGACAGCCGAGGGAACGATGCTTAAACTCGACCGGATCCTCGATGGTAATGAGATGCTGGCGGCGGGTGCGGTTAATAAGGTCAACCATGGCGGCGAGCGTGGTGGATTTACCGCTGCCGGTCGGGCCGGTCACAATAACGAGCCCCTTTTTCAAGAAGCAGAACTGGCGGACGCCTTCGGGAATATTGAGCTCTTCGAAGGTGGGCACACGCGACGGAATCTGACGCATCACACAGCCGATGCCTTCGTGATCCATAAAGAGATTTACGCGAAAGCGCGCGGTGCCGGGCAGCTCGTAGGCAAAGTCGGTATCCCAATGATCTTCGAGCTCCTGAATATTGCGCTCCGGTGTAAATTCATAAATCAGATCGCGGAGCTCTTCTTCCGTAAATTTCTCAACACCGCGCTGAAACTGCATTTCGCCGTCGATACGGAGGCAGGGCTGATGATTGGTGGCAAGGTGAATATCGCTGGCGCCCTTTTCGAGCATCTCCTCGAGGTAGTGATCAATTTTTTTCATATAAGAAGTCTCCATCCCTGCGGATAAGAGAAACTATAGTGCCACCCCGTATAAAAGAGAACCACTATCTTAAACCAATGCCGCCTGAATCCGCCTAGCCGCGGATCAAGCTGCTCACTTCCCGCCAGTCGACCGGCTTGGGTATAAAGGTAACCCCGCTCAGATCATCGAGGTTTTCGCCCTCAACCTTTTTCTTATAGCCGCTGCAAAGAACAGCGGTAAGCCCGGTGCGAATAAGCCGGCATTCGCGGATCAGTTCATAGCCGTTCATCTCCGGCATGTTGTAATCGGTAATCAGCGCATCGAACGCATCGGGATCCTGACGGAAGATTTCCAGCGCATGCCGCCCATTAGTCGCAGTTACAACGCTGCAGCCGAATGTTTCAAGAATTTCACAGCCGGCCGCGAGCACCGCCTCGTCGTCATCAACAAACAGCAAGCGCTCGCCCCCCTCCACCGCGGACTTCGGCGCCGTTTTGTTGTCCCCCACAACCCGCCGGGGAAGAAGCGAAAAATGCAGCGTAAAAACAGAGCCGGCGCCCTCTTTGCTCTCAACATTGATTGCGCCACGATGCTTACTCACAATACCGTGAACAATGGAGAGGCCAAACCCGGTACCTTCGCCCTTTTTCTTTGTGGTGAAATAGGGCTCAAAAATGCGCTCCACCACGTCGGGCGGCATACCGCAGCCCGTATCGCGAACCGTCACCCGGGCATAAAATCCCGGCTCGAGCTCGGGCAGCTGCTCCGCTTCGTCTCCCGACACCTCGACCGGTGCGAGGATCACCTCGAGTATCCCGGGCCTTTCCTGCCCCAAAGCATGAACGGCATTGGTGCAGAGATTCACCATCACCTGCTGCAGCTGTGTGGTATTGCCAAGAATCGGACCACAATCCGAATCCAGCTTCATCTCCACCGAAATATTTTGCTTCATGGTGGTCTGCACCATGTTCAGCGAATCTTCGATAATCGACTGGAGTGCCACCTCATGAAACGCCTGCTCCTCCTGCCGGCTGAAGGTGAGAATCTGCCGCACCAGCTTGCTGGCGCGCTCGCCAGCCTTGACGATTTCCGAAAGGTAGGCAAACGCCTTACTCTCCTCTTCGACCGAATTGATGCAGAGCGCCACATAGCCGAGAATCGCCGTGAGGATATTGTTAAAGTCGTGCGCAATGCCGCCGGCCAGCTCGCCAACCGCGTTCATTTTCTGCTGCTGTCGCAGATGTGTTTCAATGGCCATTTCCTGCGTAATATCACGACTAATGGAGACATAGTTGACCAAATCACCAACCTGATTGCGGATGGGATAGATAACCACCTCGGCATGATAGAGGTCGCCTCCCTTGGTTCGGTTCGTGATGCGTCCTTCCCAGGTTTTTCCCGATGAAATGGTTGCCCAAAGCTTCGCGTAATAATCGGCATCCTGCTCCCCGCTCTTCAGCAAACACGGCGTATTCCCGGTTGCTTCGGCCAGCGAATAACCGCTGAGCACCTCGAATGCGGCATTCACGTAGAGAATGCGTCCGGAAACATCGGTGATCATAATCGCCTCCGCCGACTGTTCCACCGCCACCGCCAGCCGCTGCATTTCCTGCTCGATCTGGATACGTCGCGTAAGGTCGCGGCTGATCCCGATCATACCGGAAGATCCGGCGGCCGATTCGAGATAGGGAAGCTTCAAGGTACTGTGATACACCTTCGTGCCGTCGGCAGCCTCGACCCACCCCTCCGACTCCACCGATTCGCCACTGGCGAGCAACCGCAAGTCCTCCTTGTGCGAGACATGCATGGACTCTGAAGCAGAAAATCCCGGTATCGCCCCGGCCACAATTTCGCTTTTGCTTTGGCCGGAAAACGCCTCATAGGCCTTGTTACAGCCCAGATAGCGCCCTGCGCTGTCCTTAAAATAGATTGGATCGGGAATGGAATCGATCAGGCAATGCAGCAACGCATGCTGCTCCACCACCCGGCGTCCCACCTTGATACGGGCCAGCAGCTCGCCGCTATCAAAGGGTTTGGCAATAAAGTCGTCGGCACCGGCCGCAAAACCTTCCAGCACGTCTTCCTTCGCCGACTTGGCCGTCAGGAGAATAACATAGATCGGAAAAGCAGTATTCAGTTCGCGAATACGACGGCACAGTTCAATTCCGCTCATGCCGGGCATAACCCAGTCGATCAGGGCCAGTCGCGGAGGATCCTCCTGCTGAACCACCTCCCATGCGACCTCGCCGCTTTCGGCGACCACGACCTCGAAGCCGACCTTGGAAAGGGTCTTCTTCAGCAGAGTCCGGGAGAATATATTATCTTCAACAACCAGAATCTTCATACTCGATCTCGTCCAAACCCGCTCATATGCCGGAACCCGCCTCGCTAAAGGCAGGTCCCGAAAAAAACCTTAACGGTCAACTAGGCCATGTGATTGGTGTCGTCAATGACTTCCTTAACCGCCGGGACACGCTCCTTGAGCAGCGCCTCGATGCCGTTCTTCATGGTCATGCGCGCGCCGGGGCATCCGCGGCAACCGCCTTCGAGTTCAACAAAAACCACGCCGTTTTCAACCTTGCTTACCGTTGCACCACCGCCATGCGAGGCCAGCGCCGGAGCCACTTCTTCAGTCATGATTACATTAACGGCATCCAGAATTTCCTGATCGGTCATTTTTTGCTTCCTTTATATTATTCGCGTGAAATTGACTTCGTTTGGCTTAATATCTACTACTTTCTGCCATCGTTAACAAGCACAGACAGGGACACGCATCACATGACCGACTTTATCGCAAACATTCTCAAAGGCGCACTGATGGGCGCGGCCAACGTAATCCCCGGCGTCTCCGGCGGCACCATGGCGCTGCTGACCGGCATTTTCGAAAAGCTGATCAACACCATTAAATCGTTCGACCTCATGGCGGTACGACTGGCCTGCCGCTTCCGCTTCAAGGAGCTGTTTGAACACGTCGACCTCAAATTTCTCTCCGCCATCGGCATCGGCGTCGTGGTCAGCATTCTCTCCTTCGCCCGCCTGCTCGAATATCTCTTTGAACACCATGCACTGCACGTCTGGGCCTTCTTCTTCGGCCTGATCCTCGCCTCCGTCTATTTTGTCGGTAAAAAAATTGAGCAGCGCAGCGCTTCGGTCATCGTCCTGTTCCTGCTGGGCACCGCCGGCGCCGGCGCCATCGCCTTTCTCGAACCCGCCGCGGAAAACGCCTCCATCCCCTATCTGCTCGTCTGCGGTGCCATCGCCATGTGCAGCATGATCCTGCCCGGCCTCTCCGGTTCCTATGTCCTGCTGCTGATGGGCAACTATCAGCTGGTCATGATCAAAGCCGTCGCCGGCTTTGACCTTGCCGTTCTCATTCCTGTCGGCATCGGCGCCGTCGCCGGCCTCGCCGCCTTCGCCCGCCTGCTCTCCTGGATCTTCAAAAAATATCACGATCAAACCATCGCCCTACTCACCGGCTTTATCTTCGGTTCGCTCAGCATTCTCTGGCCCTGGAAGGAAGCCATCATTCAAACCTTCCAGAAAGGCGATGAAATCAAGGAAAAGGTGGTCGGCTACAACTATGCCCTACCCGAGCTGACCCTCGAGACTGCCATCGCCGCCGGCATTATGATCGCCGGCATCGTCGCCATCATCCTCGTCGAAACCGCCGCAACCCAGCTCAAGCGCGACTAAAAACGGTTTGAAAATACAGTTGTGTCCCGCACAGGATTGTTGATACATTTTTGTCCCAATCAACCGCAAGACCAACGAGGATGCAACATGAACCAGAGCGAGAAGGAACTTAACGTTCTCTACAAAATTTCGCAGACGATTTCGTCGCGCCAGCACAATATTTCGGAACTGCTCAATGAAGTGCTCCAGATTATGGAGACCGACATGGGCGTTTCGCGCGGCACGCTGACCCTGCGCAAACCCGGCACCGACATTCTGAACATCGAAGCCTCCAGCGGCCTTTCCAGCAGCGAAATGCGCCGCGGGCAATATGAACTCGGCGAAGGCGTCACCGGCCGCGTCGCCCAGACCGGCCTGCCCCAGCTTATTCCCGACATCAGCGAATCGTCTGAATTCCTCAACCGCACCCAGGCGCGCGGCGACCAGAAAACCGCCTTTCTCTGCGTACCGATCGTCCACCACAAAGAGGTGATCGGCACCATGAGCATTGACCTGCCCGCCGGCGAAGAGGACGAACTCAACGGCTACTTCCTCTTCCTCCAGCACGTCGCTCAGATTCTCGCCTCCGCCGTCTCCACCATCCGCGAAGAGCTCGAGGAACGCAACGCGCTCGAATCCGAAAACGAAATGCTGCGCCGCCAGCTCGGCGGGCGCTACAGCATCGACAACATGGTCGGCAACTGCAACTCCATGCGCAGCGTCTACGAACAGATCGTGCAGGTGGCCGACAGCGCCGCCACCGTACTCGTCCGCGGCGAATCCGGTACCGGTAAAGAGCTCGTCGCCCGCGCCATCCACTTCAACAGCCCGCGCAAAAGCAACGCCTTCATCAGTGTCAACTGCGCCGCCCTGCCGGAAAACCTGATTGAGTCCGAACTCTTCGGCCACGAAAAAGGCGCCTTCACCGGCGCGCAGCAGCAGCGCAAAGGGCGCTTCGAGCTCGCCAACGGCGGCACCATCTTCCTCGACGAAATCGGCGACATTTCCCCCGCCGTCCAGGTCCGCCTGCTGCGCGTGCTGCAGGAAAAAACCTTCGAGCGCGTCGGCGGCAACGAAACCATCACCGTCAACGTCCGCGTCATTGCCGCCACCAGCCGCAACCTCGAAGAAGGAATGGCCAGCGACACCTTCCGCGAAGACCTCTACTACCGCCTCAACGTCTTCCCGATCATGCTGCCGCCCCTGCGCGAGCGCAAATCCGACATCATGCTGCTCGCCGACCACTTCCTGCAGAAATACGGCGAAATGTACGGCAAAATGATGAAGCGGATCTCTACCTCCGCCATCAACATGATGATGGCCTACCACTGGCCCGGAAACGTACGCGAACTCGAAAACTGCCTCGAACGCGCAGTCCTCACCTCTTCCGACGGCGTCATCCACGGCTTCAACCTGCCGCCCTCGCTGCAGACTTCCGACGAAACGCACACCAGCCTGCTGCCCGAAAACGGCGCGGATCTCAAGCAGATGGTCGAAGCCTACGAGCGCGAAATTCTCATCGACGCGCTCAAGAAACACCGCGGCAACGCGGCCGCCGTCTCGCGCTACCTCCAAACCACGCAGCGCATCATCAACTACCGCATCAAAAACCTCGGCATCGACCCGAAAAATTATAAGTAGCAGCAACCGCGGAATACGCAGAAGGAAAAGAGATGATTTTTTATTCAGAGATGAATCGTATGCATGCTTTGAGGTCTACAAAGAATTAGGCGCCGGATTTCTTGAGGCCATTTATCAGGAATGCTTGGAAAAAGAATTTGAACGCCAAGATATTCCATTTGCTGCACAACAACCTCTAAAGCTCAGCTACAAAGGTGACTTGCTCAAACTGACTTATATCCCTGACTTCATTTGCTATGAAAAAATAATTCTGGAATTAAAAGCAGCAAAAGAACTATCCGACGAACATCGGGCACAACTGCTCAATTACCTTAAGGCAACCGGACTGAAAACTTGGCTTCTTGATTAACTTTGGGCACCACCCGGGCATTCAAATTGAACGAATTGCCCTTTCCAAAAAATAATTCTGCGTAGTTCTGCGAATTCCGTGGTTTAAAATATGAACATCAGTCAATTAATAGAATCGTTTGAGTTTCGCTTCCAAGCCGCCGGCGTGGACAACGCCAAGCGCGTGGCCGAAGAGCTGCTGGCACACGTCTTCGAATGCCGGCCGCTCGAAATCTACACCGACAAGGCGCCTGCGGCGGCATCCACCGCCGAACAGTTTAGGATCATCAGCAAACTCGAACCGCTCGCCGAACGGATTGAGAACGGCGAGCCGCTACAGTATGTCATCGGCCACGTCGACTTCTGGGGACTCCAGATCAAATGCGACCCGCGCGCACTGATTCCCCGCCCCGAAACCGAACTGCTCGTCGAAGAGGTGCTGGCGTCCAAAATCTGGAACCACAAAAAACCGGCGACCGTCGTCGATGTCGGCATCGGTTCCGGCTGCATTGTCATTACGCTCGCCAAGCAGCGCACCGACGCCAACTTCAAAGCGGTGGACATTTCCCCCTCCGCACTGGAGCTGGCTCAGGAAAATGCGGAGATACACGGGCTGAAAGACGAGATCCTGTGGATCGAAGGTTCCCTGCTCGAAGGGCACGCCCCCGAAAGCGCCGACATTGTCGTTGCCAACCTGCCCTATATCGCCTCCAAGGACTGGAACGAACTGCATACCTCGGTGCGCGACCACGAACCGCAGAGTGCACTCGATGCCGGCCCCACCGGTATGGAGCTGATCGAAGACCTCGCCATGCAGGCGCGCTCGGTACTCGTGCCCGGCGGACAACTCTTCCTTGAATTCGGCTATGACCAGGGCGAATCCGTCCGGAGCTGCCTGGAAAAATTCGGCTATCGCAACGTCCAGATCAAAAACGACCTCGTCGGACACGATCGCATTGCCATTGCCGAAAATCCTTAAGCCGTCAGAAGACGAAGCGCGTTGCGGACCGTAAAGGCCAAATCCTGCGGAGCCGCGGCAATACACTCCTCCATCGAACCATGGCCGGCAGAAATGCTGAAGGCATAATCGAACGTTTCGAGAAACGGATCAAGCTCGCCGTGGAGCGCACCGGAAAGCAGCAGGCTTTGGGCCCCATGCTCGCGCGCCATTTCCGCCAGCACCGAACAGAGCTTGCCGGAGGCCGTCTGCCCGTCGGTCCGCCCTTCTCCGGTAATCAACAGATCGGCGCCCTCCAGCGCCACCGGCAGACCGACCGTATCGGCGATCAACTTTGCCCCCGGCACAATTTCGGCGTTGCAGAATGCACGCAAACCATAGCCCAAACCGCCGGCAGCCCCATCGCCCGCCGCGCCCGCCACACCAACAATCCTCTGGAGGTTGGATAGACCGGCATCCAACAGTTCGACCATTTCCGGCGTGGCCCCCTTTTGCGGGCCAAAGATTTTTGCCGCGCCATTCGGACCGACAAGCGGGTTCGTGACATCGCACGCCACGCGAATTTCGGCACCAACCTCGACCGGATCGACCGCCGTAACTTTGGAAAGAATCTTGCCGCCGCGCTCGTTGATTTCTCTGCCGGCGTCATCGAGAAAGCGAAAGCCGAACGCTTGCGCCATACCCGTTCCGCCATCCACCGTCGCGCTGCCGCCGATGCCCATCACAATCGAGGTGTGTCCCGCGTCAATCAAGTGCTTCAGAATCTGACCGGTGCCGAAGGTGGTCGCCTCCATCGGATTGAGCTGTTCGTGCGGAATCAATTCAATACCGGACGCCGCCGCCATTTCCATGATGGCCGATCCGTCGGGCAGCAGGCCGTATTGCGCCTCAACCGGTTTGCCGCGCGGGCCGCATACCTCCAACGACTCAAACGTTCCGCCCGTTGCCGCAACCACCGCCTCGACTGTTCCCTCGCCGCCGTCGGCCATCGGAAAGGTCAGTACTTCGGCCTCAGGCAATTCCTTCAGAATTGCGGCTTTGATGATTTCGCAGACCTTCGCGCTGCGCATGTTGCCCTTGTACGAATCCGGTGCCACAACAATTTTCATGCTGCACTCCTTTCGCCGCGAGCATGCCTCTATTGCGTATTGAAAAGCAACCGGAAGAAGTGATGAGGTTCATCCACCGAAAAATCCGCTTCTATCAGCAGCAGCCCGCCCTGCTCCTGTTCGGACGTTTGCGCCGGAACCGCATTGGTCCATGTAACAAGATCCGCAGAGTGCTGTATCCAACAGGTTGCCGCAACAGCGGGATCAGTGGTGTAGGAAAGAATGGCCTGCCCGGAACCTGCGGAAAGCTGCGGCACCGGGGCATCGAACGGGTCGTTCGGATCGCCCCCCATAACAAACTCCTGAACGTCGATCACCCCGTCACTATCCGAATCAGACAATCCGTCTGCCGGGACCGAATGAATGGCGACCCACTGTGTCAGGCTTTGCAGGACCCGCTCATTCAGCACGCCCACCGCATCGAGGTCGAATCCCGCCGATGAAATCGTCGGGTACGGGTCATAGATCACGCTGCCGCGGGCGTCGAAGGCAGAACCATCACCAACGATATCGATCAGCCGGAGATGGGTGATATGGTTCAGATCCAAATGCGGGAAATTATTGGTCAGGCTGGATGCAAAGGCCGACGAAAAATCGGTATTGCCAGCCAGCTGGGCATCATAGGCCAGTTGCAGCTCGCCCAGGTCGAAAGGGGTGCCGTATTCCTTCCGGTACTTACTCGCCAGATTATGAATCCATCCCGTGTACAGCCCGCCAAAACCGCCAACCGGATCGGGGGTCGTTGAATAGCCGGGAAACCGTACAAAATGGATTCCATCCGATGAGACCTCCACATGGGCCAACTCCAGAAAATAATCGTCGAATGAATTCTCAAATACGGCAAAGTCGGCTCCCGGACCATCACCGATTCCGTCAGTAAAGGTCAGCGTGATCTGCCCCCCCCGGCCAAGGCACACAATGTCGTGCGTGGTTCCGAGCGCCGGACCGAGCACCAGCTCCGGGGTCTTAAATTCTGCATCTACAGCCGTACCGTACTGCAAGTTGGTGTAGCCTGCCGCCCATGCCACGATGACATTGCTCGACATATGGATGGCGGTGCTCCCCGCCGTTCCCGCCTCCGGAGCAGATAGAATATAGTCTGTCGCGTAATAGGTACTGGATGCCCAAACCGGCCCGCCCAACAGGGTCGAAAAGATCAACAGCATTGCATGGATTCGGTTTTTCATCTTAGTACACCAGCGCCATTCCCACGCGGAAACTGCGTCCGGCTCCGGGATAATAGCCTCCGCTGTAGGCCGAGGCCGCATAGATTTCATCCAACAGGTTTTGGACCGAAAAAACGAGGTTGAGGTGGTCTGAGACGCCGACATTAGCACGCAGCCCCAGCAGCCCATATGCATCCATTTTCCGCTCCGTGTTGGCCACATCGTTGCCGCGGTATTGCTCGGACACATAGGTGTGGGTTACCGTCAACCGGCACTCCGGAACCGGCTCAATCCAGGCCGATGTCACTCCATAGGCCGCTGGTGCCAGCGGCACCCGCTTGTCGTTATTTTCACCGCCATCCATCCGTGCATCCACAAATGCCCAGCGCGTAGAGGCCCCATACCATTCCCGGGCCCATGCCGCTTCGGTTTCCGCGCCGACCCGTCGGGTGCGGCCAATATTTACATTCAGGTTTTCCGTGGCATCATAGGCGATTTCATTATCCAGCATCAGGCAGAAGCCCGTGAAGGTGCAGGCCCATTCACGCCCTTCAAATCGCGCCCCGACCTCGAAATTATTCCCGTGCTCCGGATCCAGCCCCTCGTTCAGCGGATCGCTCAGCGGAAACCCCTGATAAGAAGCGGTTTCATCCAGACTGGGATAGCGATAGACGCGATCATATCCCGCAAAAACATTCAGTTGATCCGTCAGCTGCTGCGCTGCCGACAGCTCCGCAGCCCAACCTTGTTTGGCCACCCTGCCGTCATAGGATTTCGCCGGATCGACCGCCCCGGAAAAATTATATTCAACATACCGGTTATCCGTTTCAGCAGATTCATAACGCATGCCGCCGTTGAGTGTCGTTTTTTCTAAAAATGTGTGCTGCACGAACAAAT
>CAZABK010000004.1:42878-75958 GCA_964483355.1 uncultured Verrucomicrobiota bacterium
ATAGAAACCCGCTCAAGCTCCGCCTCGGACTTAACGACCCGGAACGTTTCGACATCCAGCTGGGCGTAACCGAAGTCAAACCCGCACATCAGAAAACCGTCCTCCGAGCCCAGGCGCACGCGCGGCCCCAAAGAAAGCCCAAGTTGCTCATTCCATGTATCCAGCCCGCCGAGCCGCGAATCGCGATCGCGGAAGCTCGCGCCCGTGTTCACGCGTAGCGCGCCCCAGCCGCGCTCCGTCTCATACAGCAGGGTGGCCAGCGCATGCTTATCGTCGGAAAACTGGTCGCCCTGATTACTCGACTGCGTGGGATCGTCCTGCATCTGTTCATAAGTCAGCGCTCCGGGAAACTGAATGTGGCTCTTTCCGCCCGAAGCGCGCAGGGTCAAAACATCAGTGTCGTTCAGAAACCAACCTGCACTGCCGCTGAACGAGGTAGCACGCGATGTGGAATTAGAACGGTATCCGTCATAGGCATAACTGCTGACACCGGCCCCCAGATCAACATCGCCCACGCTTTTCCCATAATTAATCGCACCGGACCAATAGCCGAAGCTCCCCAAGGCGGCGCCAACCTGCACCCCGGCATCGTCACCGCGCCGGGTGGTTATCTTTAGCGCACCGGCGAGTGCGCGGTCGCCATAGAGCACATTCTGCCCGCCGCGGATCACCTCGATCTTTTCAATATTCGAAACGGGAATGTGTTGCCATTCGATGCCGCCCATGTCCGGCCGGTTTATTTTATGCCCATCAACCAGCACCAAGGTGCGCAGGTGGGAATTATCGCCAAACCCGCGCATGGCAATCTGGCCATCGTCACCATTCCCCGAGGTGCCGCGAATCAAAACATTGGCCTCTGTCTGCAACAGTTCGGGAACGGATGCCGCGCCGGACTGCTCAATGGTCAGGCGGTCGATCACAGTGACATCGGCGGCTGTGTCGACCGCCATCAGATCCAGGTCATCCAGCCGCGATGCCGACACGACAATGGTGCTGTTGCTTCCCGCAAAAGCGGGAGCCAGCAACATCATGAATGCGGCAATCTGCGACCGGATCGACATAGAACACCGGCTTAGCGGAAGAGGTAGGAACGCTTCTTACGGAACCATGCCAGTGCGCCGAAACCGCCAAGCATCAGGGTGATGGTGCCCGGCTCCGGAATAGCGTCAATGTGGTCGACGGCAAAGTAGGCCGGCGTGTTCATGCCCCAGGCACCGGTATCGGACGAGGAAAGCGAGAAGGTGAGCGACGAAACATCGGCTCCGAGCGAAGAGAGGTCCACCAGCGCCCAGTCGTTCACGATATAGTCGTTTTTGTCGTCGCCGGCGGAATAGCCGGCAAAATCGGCCAGCAGAAAATCAACACTGCCCTGACTTACGCCACTGCCGTTTTTACCTTCGATGGTCAGCTTAAACCAGTCGTTGGTGGAAAAGGCCTTGGAGAAGCCGCTGCCGCTGATCATGTCGAGTGCGGTGTAGGCGGTGTTGTTGACCCGCAGGCTGTTTACCGTCTGAGCCGAACCGAAGGTAAGGGTCGGAGTAACGCCGTTATAACTGTCAACATAACCCACGCCGTAAACGCCGCCGTCGGAATAATCCATGCCGTCGCCATACACGGCATACTCATTTCCGAAGCCGCCAGTGGCCGGGTTGTTCACATCGGAATAGGTGAACCCGCCCCAGGAAGAGCCCCACGCGTTGGTGAATACGCTCATGCCGAAGGTTGCGGCGCTGGCGTTCCAATCGTGGGAGCCGTGGGTTGTCGGGCGATAATAGTTATTCGCCCCCGTATCGAGTGCATTAAAATCAATTACGGCGCCGTGCGCCAAACTGCAGGCTGCCGCAGCGGCAGCAAACAAGATGCTTTTTTTCATTTTCATTTCCTTTCGCCTGTAGATCGCAGGCACTTGATTTGTTTATTTTAATTCCCCCCGCATCGGCACAAAAAAACGCCCGGAAGCCCCGGACGATTCATCCATTGAGCCTCTCTTAATGCGAAAGAGTCCAACATCTTGAAGGCCTGAAAGTTCTGGCTCAGGGATACATCCCATTACAGTTGCGCTACAGCGCCGGATTTGCACCGGACTTCCGACAGGTTCTTCAAAGGGCCGCAAACTAGGGGCAAAGCCCGGACGAGTCAAAAAGAAAGTTGCGGCACCGTGCCGAAAAACATGCCCGGCGCGAGAAGGCGCTTTTCAAGCGCTGCAAAAGCATCTACGTTGAAACGTTCAATTAATCCGAGGGAAACCTATGCTTGAGCTGATGTATAAAGGCGGACCGGTCATGTGGCCGCTGCTGGCCTGTTCCGTTGTTGCGCTGGCCATTATTTTTGAGCGACTCATTTTCTGGATGCTGGTATCGCTGAACAAAAACCAGAAGCTCATCAACCGCATCTTCACCCTCACCGAAAACGGCGATTTCGATCCGGCGGTCGCCGAAGGCGATAACAGCCGATGTCTTGTCTGCCGTATTCTCACCGCCGGCCTCGCCCACCGCAACTATGGGCTGGCTCAGTCCCTGGAAGCGGCGGCGATGCACGAAATCGAAAAGATGAAGCATCGCCTGTCGGTGCTCGACACCATCATCACCGCCGCGCCGCTGCTCGGCATTCTCGGCACGGTTTCGGGCATCATCATCTCCTTCGATCTGCTCGGCAACGCCGGCATCGAAGATCCCAAGGCGGTCACCGGCGGCATTGCCCAGGCGCTCATCACCACCGCCGCCGGGCTGACGATCGCCATCGTGACCCTGCTGCCCTACAACGCCCTCACGCGCAAGGTGGAAAAGGTTACCCGCCACCTTGAACAACTCATCACCTGCTACGAAGTCACCGTCCAGAAAGGGCTGGATAAACAATGCGGCTGAAGTCGGGATATGAGGCAAAGAAAGCCCGCGTCGAAATGCTGCCGCTCATCGACGTCGTCTTCCTGCTGCTCGTTTTCTTCATCTATGCCATGGTCTCGATGGTCGTCCACCGCGGTCTGAAGGTGGAGCTTCCCGCCGCCGGAACCGCAACGCTGGAGCAGAACGATTATATTTCCATCACCATCGATGCCGACAACAACCTCTACCTCAACCGCACGCCGGCTCAGGCAGACAACCTCGCCGAACAGGTGCGGCGCCTGCGCGGGCCATCAACCAAACCGGTCTTTATCGCAGGCGATCAAACGGCCGATCTCGGCCTCGCCATAGAACTGCTGGATGACCTAAAAAAGGCCGGCATCGAGGAAGTATCCTTTTCGTGCAAAAAAGAAAATCCATAGTTAACGCGCCTCTGCTCCTCGGCATAACGCTTTCGGTTGCCGTCCACATGGCCGCGCTCTACAGCAAAACGCTCTACACCCCGCCAGCCCCGATTATGGAAAGCGGGCAAACCGTCGTACAGCTCACCCTTCTCCCCGCGGTCGCCGGTCGGGCCGTCGCCCCCGAACCGCAAACATCCAGAGTGGAACCGGAGAGTGAGCCCGAACCGACTATTCAACCGCATTCCGAGCCGGAGCCAGAGCCGCAGAAGGTCGAAGAGCCGGCGGCAGTTAATTCCGAGGAGCAGGATGCCAGCCCGGTCGAAGACAAGGGCGTAATCACGACCGCACACGCAACCGCGCCCATCACCCCGTCCTACCCGCGCATCTCCCGCCTGCGCGGTGAAGAAGGCGACGTCGTTCTTTCTGTTCAGGTTCTGGCCTCCGGCCACCCCGAAAAAATTCAGGTGACCCAGTCGAGCGGTTACAAGCGGCTTGACGCGGCGGCAATAAAAGCCGTACAGACAGCCTCTTTTAAACCAGCCCGGAAACTCGGGCAACCAGTGGATTCAGAAACCGAAATAACCATCACCTTCAGGCTGACCAATGACTAGAGGACACTGCATACTTGCGCTGTTTGTTTTGCTGAGCGGTTGCGAAAAGCGTTCCGTCAGTCAGCTGCCGACCGAACCGCAGCGCATCATTTCCCTTGCTCCCGACATTACGGAAACCGTCTATGCACTTGGCCTTGGCGACAAGCTGGTCGGCGCCACCACCTATTGCCTCTACCCCGAGGCGGCCAAAGCCATTCCGCGGGTGGGCGGATTCGGGCAGTTTAACTTCGAAGCCATCGTTTCGCTCAAGCCGGACCTGGTGATTCTGCACTCCGGTTATGAAAGCGAAAAGAGCCGGCTCGACGGCCTCGGCATTCCCTATGTGGAGATCCAAACCCGCCTCATGGGCGATATTATGAATGCCATCCAAACAATCGGCGACGCCTGCAACGTGCCAGACAAAGCCGACGAACTGCTCGCGCCGATTAAGAAGCGGACTTCTTCGCCCCGAAAACCGGAAGAGCGCCCGCGCGTACTGCTCACCTTCGGCGGCACCGCCGGCGTCGAAGAACAGATCCATGCCTTCGGAGCCACCTGCCTGCACAATGAACTGCTCGAAATCGCCGGCGGAACCAACGTGGTGGAAAATAAACTCGCCTTCTCGATTCTCTCAAAGGAAGCCGTGATCCGGCTCAACCCCGACATCATTATCCAGCTGGCGCCCGGTTCCGAGGTTCCCGCAGATCCCGTCAAAAGCTGGGAAGGCCTGTCCCACGTCAATGCCGTACACAACAGGCGCATCCATGTTCTGACCGGCGACTACACCTGCATCCCCGGACCGCGTTTTATCCGAATTGTTGATGACTTCGAACGAATCCTCTCAGAGAATGGAGATTGATGAACACCCCAATCGTCCAGATTGAAGACCTCCGGATCACCCTCTCGGGATCAGACATCCTGAAAGGCATTTCACTGGATATCCGCCAGGGGGAATATGTCTCTATCATCGGCCCCAACGGCGCCGGCAAAACGACACTGGTCAAGTGCCTTGCCGGAATCTACGACGACTGGAGCGGATCCATTAAGATCACAGGGCAACCCCTTTCCGAACTCAACAGCCGTCAAACGGCGCGGCTCAGAAGTTATGTGCCGCAGGCGGAAGGCCGGACGAATCCCTTGACGGTCGAGGAGTTTGTCGCGACCGGTCGCTACCCCCACCTCTCCGCTTTCACCAGCATGCGCCGCGAAGATTATGATGCCGTCGACCGCGAGCTGACCCGCGCCGGACTTCAGCCCTTCCGGAAACGGCGGATGGCGACCCTCAGTGGCGGCGAGCGACAGATGGCCTTTATTGCGGCGGCTCTTGCTCAGGAAACAAAAATTCTCCTGCTCGACGAACCCTCCACCTTTCTCGACTATCGCCACCAAGCCAACGTGGCGGCCATCCTGACCTCCGCCTGCCGCGACAATGGAATCACAGTGATCGCAGTCCACCACGACATCAATACCGCCACCGCCTGCAGTGACCGAATATATGCCATCAAAAGCGGCTTGATTGCTTTTGAAGGAACTCCGGCAGAAACCGCCGACGCCAACATCCTTCGCAACATTTATGAAACAGAGTTTGAGGTCACCCCCCATCACCCCCTTCCCCTCGTCACCGCCGGAGGTGCCGCATGAAAAAACCGGCCTTCATACTGATCGGCCTAGCCATCATTGCGATCGGGACGCTTTTGCTCGCGCCGCTTTTCGGCATGGAATTTATTCCGTTTAATGCGTCGGGACAGGATCATGAAATCCTGATGGGCATCCGAGTTCCGCGGGTTCTAGGCGCGTTTGCCGTCGGCGCAATGCTGGCGCTCAGCGGCATGTCGTTCCAGGCGCTGTTCCGCAACCCACTGGCGACGCCCTTCACCCTCGGCGTATCGAGCGGCGCCGCCCTGGGAGCGGCCCTGTTTATCCGCTGCGGAGTCGCGTTCACCATTCTCGGAATTTCCGGCACCTCCATCGCCGCCTTTAGCGGAGCCCTGCTATCCATTCTGCTCGTCTACGGACTGACCAAACTTAAGGGCAGCTTTTCCACACCGACGCTGCTGCTCGCCGGCATTGCCATCAGCTTTTTCTTTTCCAGCCTCATCCTTTTCATCCAATACATCAGCGGCCTCACCCACTCCTTCCGCATTGTCCACTGGATGATGGGCTCCCTCTCGACCGCCGACTACAGCAAGCTGAGCAACCTACTGCCGTTCCTCGCAATCGGTGGAGCAACCCTGTCGCTGCTCTTCCGCGAAATGAACCTCTTTATGGTCGGCGAAGACATCGCGGTCAGCCGCGGCGTGAACACTCGGCTGGTCAAAAAACTGATCTTCCTTGCGGCCTCCCTGATGGTCGGAGGCGTGGTCTCCGTATGCGGACCGATCGGCTTTGTGGGCATGATGTCGCCGCACATCTGCCGCCTGCTCATCGGCGCGGACCACCGCTACCTAACTCCCGCCACCTTCCTCTTCGGCGGCATCTTCCTCGCGCTGTGCGACACCATCACCCGCGTAATCTCCGGCTGGTCGTCCGGCGCGGAACTGCCGGTCGGTGTACTCACCGCCCTGCTCGGCGGGCCCTTCTTCATTGCCCTGCTGCTCAACCGCAAGGGAGGCCTGGACCTGTAAAGACAGGATTATGCAATGACAGCATCATTTTCTGGCAGAGATAAAGAGAAGGACCGCTTTCATAAGCTGGACTACCAAGTCATGAAACATGCCTTTGAAATGCACAACCGCATGGGCAACTGCCATGATGAAGTAACATGTCAGAACGAACTGCTTCATTTACTGACCCAAAACGGCATTCAGGCACAGAAAGAAGTTTCTCTTTTGATCGAATTCCGCTCCTTCAGGAAAACCTATTACCAGGATCTCCTGATCGAAGGTGAACATATCTATGAACTCAAGGTACTCCTCTGTCTAACCAACCAATGTCGAAGTCAAATCATCAACTATCAGCTCATTCAGGAGAAAACATACGGAAAGCTGATTAATTCCGGTCCTTCTTCTGTTGAACACGAATTTTCCACAAGCACTTTAACCCGAACTGACCGGCAAGACATTTCTGTTGATTGCTCGGGGTGGAATGGTGAGTATGATTTCGGTAAAAGCTTTTTCACCCTCGCAATCGATCTGTTCTCAGACTGGGGAAGCCGACTTGATCCATCTCTTTATTCTGAAGCATTAATGAGTCTGCTCCCCAATGGCTGCGAAAAAAGGATTGATGTCTTATCAGATAAAAGAACTGTCGGTTCTAAACTCGTGCGGCTTGCCGAAACCGGCATTGCTTTTAAAATCACAACCTCCAAAAAGCCTAACCCTTTGGAAATCCAGTTCCAAAAATTCATTAACCACACCAACCTTCAGGCGTTGTTATGGGTCAATCTCAACAAGAATAGAATCACTTTCCGTGCATTGAAGAAAAATGATCCTGTCATTTCATAATCCTGTCCCATGAACTCAATCCAACCAGCCCAATGCATCGCCTTTCTCGGAACGGGGTCCGATGTCGGAAAAAGTATCGTCGTCACCGCTATCGGCCGAATCTTCAAAAACCGCGGCTGCTCGGTTGCCCCGTTCAAAGCCCAGAACATGTCGAACAACTCCTACGTCACCCGCGAAGGCGGTGAAATGGGACGTGCACAGGTGGTACAGGCCGAAGCGTGCGGCGTCGAGCCGCACACCGACATGAACCCGGTGCTGCTCAAGCCCAACACCGACATCGGCTCGCAGGTGGTTCTGCAGGGCAAGGCCATCGGAAACGCCCTGGCCTCGGAATATTTCCGCGACACCTCAAAAATCCACATCCCCGCGTTTCAATCCCTGAAAAACCTGGCCGCCCGACACGAGCTGATCGTGATCGAAGGCGCCGGCTCCTGCGCCGAGGTAAACCTGCGCCCGCGCGACTACGTCAATTTTGAAACCGCCCATGCCGCAAATGCCCCGGTCATCCTTGTGGCCGACATCGACCGCGGCGGCGTCTGTGCTCAGCTAATCGGCTCGCTCGCCGTCATGCCCGAAGAAGACCGTAAACGCGTCGCCGGTTTCATCATCAACAAATTTCGCGGCGACGCCTCTCTGTTTGATGACGGCCTCCACTATCTGGAAGAGACCACCGGTCTGCCGGTGCTCGGACTGATCCCCTACTTCCGACACATTCAAATTGATCCGGAAGACGGCATGCCGCTCGAAACCGTCATTGATCCTCCGACGCGCCCGCAGCCCGGAAAAATAAATATTGCCTGCATCCGTTTACCGCACATCTCCAATTTTACCGACTTTAATCCGCTTATCCGCAACGAACATGTTTCGTTGCACTATCTTTCCAAACCGCGAAACCTCGAAGGCTACGATGCCCTGATCCTTCCCGGAACAAAAAATGTCCGGTTCGACCTGCAGTGGCTGAAGGAGACCGGCTGGAAAAAACCAATCACCAATTTCTCAGGAAATATTCTCGGCGTATGCGGCGGTTACCAGATGCTCGGCCGGCAGATACACGACCCCCACGGAATCGAAGGCGAGCCCGGCAGCTCAGACGGTTTCCATCTGCTTGACATCGAAACCACGCTCGAAAAAGAAAAGGTGCTCTCCCGCTCCCAGGGCAACCTCGCAGACGGCACCTTTATTGATGGGTATGAAATCCACATGGGACAAACCATTCTTGGCCCCGAAGCCACTCCAATGGTCCAGGTGGAAACCCGGAACACCGAGATCGTGAACGACACCGACGGCGCCGTCTCCGCAAATGGCAAAACCCACGGCTCCTATTTCCACGGGCTCTTCGATTTCCCGGATTTCCGAAACCGCTTCCTGCAGCAGCTCAAGCCGGACTATCCGGCTGAAGACACCGAAAAATCCTGGGAATTCAAGCAGACTCAATATGACCTGCTCGCCGAGCACTTTGAAAAGCATCTCGACATGGATCGGCTCTGTTCTATTGCGTTCGATCGCGACTCGGGTAATATATCCGCATGAATACGATCGAAGAAAAAGAGCAGGCCCTGCTCGACGAACTCAAGTCCTACGGCGCCATCGCCGTCGCCTATTCCGGCGGCGTCGACTCCACCTATCTCGCCGACTGCGCCCACGAAGCGCTCGGCCAGAATGCCATGATGATCATTGCCGACTCGCCGTCGATCCCGCGCAAAGAGCTGCAGGAAGCCATCGATATGGCCATCGAACGCGGCTGGAATCTGCGCGTTATTAAAACCGGCGAACATCTGCAAAACGAATATCTCGAAAACATGGGCGACCGTTGCTTCCACTGCAAAAACGAGCTTTTCACCAAAATGGAAACCATCCTCTCCGAATTCGGCGACATTGTCCTCGCCCACGGCGCCATCGAAGACGACCATGACGACATTCGCCCCGGCGCACAGGCCGCCATCAACCACTGCGTCGTCGCGCCACTGCAGAATGCGCAGCTCTACAAAAAAGAGATCCGCATCCTCAGCGAACGCCGCGGATTGCCGACGGCTGACAAAGCCTCCTTTGCCTGCCTCGGCTCGCGCTTCCCCACCGGCACGCGCATCGAGGTCGAAGCCATGAGCCAGGTGGAACAGGCCGAAGCCATCCTGCGCGAACGCGGCTACTTCCAATACCGCGTCCGTCACCACGGCGACCTCTGCCGCATTGAGATTGACCCCGCCGACTTTGACAAACTGATGAGCGAGCGGAACGAAATCGTCGCCGCCATCAAGGAAACCGGCTACCGCTTCGTCACCCTCGACCTCAGCGGCTATTCCATGGGTTCCAGCGCATAATTGATGAAACCGCCTCTCCAGCAGGTTTACGATGCGCTCCTGGCCCGCTTTGGCGAACAGCACTGGTGGTCGGCGCGCACGCGGCGGGAAATGATACTCGGCGCCATCCTCACGCAAAACACTGCCTGGACCAATGTGGAAAAGGCGATCGCCAACCTCCGCCAAAACGGCGCGCTAAAGTTTGACGCGCTCGAAAACACATCGCAGAAACAGATTGCGGAATGGATCCGGCCGGCGGGATATTTCAATCAAAAGGCCGGCTACATCAGAGGGATGGTTGAAACGCTCCGCGACCGCTTCGACGGCTCGCTTAACAAGCTCTTCGCGCTCGACACGCCCGCCCTGCGCAAGGAGCTGCTTTCGTGGCGAGGCGTCGGACCGGAAACCGCCGACTCGATCCTGCTCTATGCCGGCAACCGCCCGGCCTTTGTGGTCGATGCCTACACCAGGCGCGTTTGCTCGCGTCATGGATGGTGCGACAAGAACGCATCCTACGATGCCGTCGCAAAGCTGTTTACGGAAAACCTTCCCGAAGACGCCCAACTCTACAACGAATATCACGCCCTCATCGTTCGGCTCTGCAAGGAACACTGCACCACCAAACCCAACTGCGACGGCTGCCCGCTCGAATCATTTCTAGATTGAGGCGAGTTCGCCAATGGTGATATTTCCCCAGCCGGGCTGCTCAAGCAGATGTTCGAGAATCATGGCCGAAGCAACGGCATCATAGAGCGCATCGTGCGCCTCTTTCCCGGCGCAGAGTTCGTCCACCTTCGGCTTGAGATCGAGCATCACGACCAGATCTTCGAGCGCATACGACGGGCATCCCGGCCAGACCCTGCGGGCAATCTTGAGCGTATCGATCCACGGTCCGAATTGATGCATCGGCGCCATCGCGCGCGTAAACTTTTTTTCGGTGGCAACGTTGTGCGCGCAGAGCGGCCGCTCCAGACAGCCCCGAATCTGCGGCCAAAGTTTCTGGGGCGACGGCGCCGCGGCAATATCGTCGCGCAACAGCGCGTGCCGTCCCGGCGCATGCGGATTGAACGGGCGGTTGATGTCGACGCGCAGCAGGCTCTCGAACATGGAGCCCGGATCCACCTTCCCGCCCTTGAGCGACACCATGCCGATCTGCCACGGCTCATTTTCAAAACCGCGCAGCGAGCCCGTGCTTTCATAATCCAGCACCGTAATCTCGGCATTAAGAATGACGTTCGACTGTTCCATGGCGCCATCTTCCAGAACCATGAGCTAAATGCAAAAATAATTTTTTCCGATGTCGAAGCTGTGGTTTAATCCAACGCTATTTGAACGGAGAATTAATTGATGAAACTGATCGGAGCACATGTCAGCACCAGCGGCGGCGTGGAGAATGCACCGCTGAATGCGGCCAAAATCGGAGCCAACGCCTTTGCGCTCTTCACGAAAAATCAGCGCCAGTGGACGGCCAAGCCGCTCACCGCTGAAAATATTGACGGCTTCAAGAAAAACTGCGCCGAACACGGTTTTGAGCCGGGGCACATCCTGCCCCACGACAGCTATCTTATTAATCTCGGCCACCCCGAAGCCGACAAGCTCGAAAAATCACGCACCGCCTTTATCGACGAAATGCAGCGTTGCGAACAGCTCGGCCTCGACCGCCTTAACTTTCATCCGGGCAGTCACCTCAAACAGATTTCCGAAAGCGAGTGCCTCTCCACCATCGCGGAATCGATCAACCGCGCGCTCGACAAAACTGCCGGCGTGATCGCCGTCATCGAAAATACCGCCGGACAGGGCACCAACCTCGGGTTCCAGTTTGAACACCTCGCCGAAATTATTGACCAGGTCGAAGACCAAAAGCGCGTCGGCGTCTGCCTCGATACCTGCCACAGCTTTGCGGCGGGCTATGACCTTCAAACCGCCGAAAGCTGCGACACCGTTTTTGACGAATTCGAAAAAGTCGTCGGCTTCCAATATCTCTGCGGCATGCACCTGAACGATTCCAAGAAAGGGCTCGGCAGCCGCGTCGACCGCCACCACAGCCTCGGCCAGGGCGAGCTTGGACTCGACTGCTTTAAATATATCATGACGGATGCGCGCTTTGATGATATCCCCATGATCCTCGAAACGATCGACGACGGCATCTGGGCGGAAGAAATTAAACTGTTGCGCAGCTATGAAAGGAGTTAGCCACAAAAAACACAAAACCTCACAAAGGCCCCATCCCCATTTTTTGTGATCCTTTGTGCCCTTTCGTGGCAAATAGAAATGAACCTGTTAGATAACATCCGAATCGTCCTCGTTAACCCGCAGTTTGGCGGCAACCTCGGCTCCGTCTGCCGCGCCATGAATAACAACGGCATCACCGACCTCGCCATTGTTGACCCGCGCCCGGAAATGGATATGGACGAGGCCCGCAAATTTTCCTGCAACGCGCGCGAACAGCTCGAAGCACGCAAGGAATATGCAACCCTCGCGGAAGCGGTGGCCGACTGCACCGTCGTCGCCGGCACCTCGGCGCGCACCGGCTTCTACCGCGACACCGCCTATTCACCCAAGACGTTTGCGCCGATCGGACTGGAGAGCGCGAAGGATCATAAAATTGCGCTGGTCTTCGGGCGCGAAGACAAAGGGCTGTTTAACGAAGAACTGGCGCTGTGCACCCACATTATCCAGATTCCGTCGAGCGCGGTTTACCGCTCGCTCAACCTCTCGCACGCCGTCTACATCTGCTGCTACGAAATGTATTGCGCCGCCGGCATCTTTGTTCCCGCCGAAGAGTCCGCCCCCGAAGCCGACTCCGACCTGCGCGAACGCATGTTCGGCATGTGGCGCGAAATGATGGTTGAGACGCAATTTGTCCACGACCAGAAGCTGGAACACATGATGATGGGGCTGCGCCGCATCTTTTCGCGCGGCAAGCTCACCGTCCCCGACTGTAAAATCCTGATGGGTCTCGCCAAACAATCCATCTGGGTTTCCGAACAATGGAAGAAAGAACAGAATGACTGATTTTCCACCCAAACAACACATCACCAAGGCCGAGATCAACGAACTGCCAATGAAGGCCTACGACGGGCCGATCCACCTTTATAAAACCGAGGAGGAAGCCGAAGCCGCCGCAAGCAAGTTGCTCGGCGAAACGCTGCTCGGCTTCGACACCGAAACGCGCCCCGCGTTCCGCAAGGGCGAGAGCTATGATCCCTCCCTGCTCCAACTTGCCACCGAAAACGAAGTCTATCTTTTCCAGATTCAGCAATGCGGCCTCACGCCGTCGCTGTTGAAGGTGCTCTCCTCGCCGGACATTATTAAGGCCGGCGTAGCCATTGACCGCGACATTTCCGAACTGCAGGCCATGGAGCCCTTCACTCCGGGCGGCTTTGTGGAGTTGGCTGACGGCGCAAAAAAAGCAACGATTAAAAATCTCGGCCTGCGCGGACTCACCGCCATCCTCTTCGGATTTCGCATCTCAAAGAAGGAGCAGGTCTCCAACTGGGCGCGCAAAGAGCTGACTGAGTCGCAGCAAACCTACGCCGCCACCGACGCCTGGCTCGGCCGCAAAATCTTCCTCACCTTCAAGGAAAACGGAATCGTATAAGACCATGGAACAGCCATTTATATCAGTGATTGTCCCTTGCTTTAATGGGGAGAGGTTTCTCACAGCCTGCCTTGATTCGCTGAAAAGCCAGACCTACAGCAATTATGAAATTATTGTGGTGGATGACGGCTCGACGGACGGCTCGCCGAAACTGGTCACGGCTCCAGCCAAACTGGTTTCCACCAAGGGACGAACCGGTGCCGGCGCGGCGCGCAACCTTGGAGCAAAATATGCCAAGGGCGATTATCTATTGTTCACCGACGCTGACGTAGAAGCGCCGAAAGAGTGGGTTGAAAAGACCGCGCACACCATTACAGAAAGAGCTGTTATGTGCGGCGGCGGCGGGTATGCAGGTCCCGTGGAAGATACCTTCATCCAGTGGTTTGCCTTCGAGGAATTGGCCTGGCGACGCAGAAATTTTTATGGCGCGGTCGAAACTCTGGTTTCCAACAACCTGTTTTGCAAACGGGAACTGTTCGAGGCCACGGGCGGCTTCCCGGAAGACTATTGTGCGGCCAGCAGCGAAGACATGGAGTTTTCCTGGAAAATCTCGCGAAAGCACAGCCTTTGGTGGGACAAGAACAACGGCGTATTTCACAATTTCACCCCGACCGTCAAAGCTTATCTCCGACAGCAAAACCGCTTTGCTCGTGACGCGGTCCCCATGCTCTTTTCTAACCGGAAGCTGGTCGGAGGGAAAACACATCACCCCAAATCCTTTTACCTTGAGGTGGCCCTAACCGGATTGGCGGCCCTCACGCTTCTCCTGCTTCGGCCCACCAGCGCTGCCGTGTGTGCCCTTGCGGTTATTGCGATCAACCATGGCCTGCTGGCTGCCATGGGCAGGAAAAGGCGTAGCGGCTTCGTTTTAAAGAGTGTGGGCTTGATTTTCATGCGTAACCTAACAATCATTTTGGGTGCAGCGCATGGTGCGCTCAAGATGCTGACGGCACGGAAAGAATAACGCATGGAAAAAACTCCGACCATCTCGATTATTGTCCCCTTCCTGAACGAACAGGAAAACCTCCCGCTGCTTTATACGCGCTGCACCGAAGTCTTCACCCCGCTTGCCGAAGAGATGGAACTCGTCTTCATCGATGACGGTAGCACGGATGGCAGCCTGCCGTGGGTCAAACAGGCCGCACAAAAAGATCCGCGGATTAAATATATCCAGCTCTCGCGCAACTTTGGGCACCAGCGCGCCATCACCGCCGGCATGAACCTCTGCACAGGCGATGCCGCCGTCATCATCGACGCCGACCTTCAGGATCCCCCCGAAGTGATTGTCGACATGATCACCAAGTGGCAGGAGGGCTACGAGGTGGTTCACGCCGTACGCTCCGAACGCAAAGGCGAAACCGGCCTCAAAAAATTTCTGGCGCATGCATTTTACCGCATCATGAGCCAGATCACCGAAGTGGAAATGACGGTCGATGCCGGCGACTTCCGACTGCTCGACCGCAAGGCGCTCAACGCCCTCAACTCCATGCCCGAGCAGCATCGCTACATGCGCGGACTGGCGTCGTGGATTGGCTTTAACCAGACCACCGTTGAATATGTGCGCGATGCCCGTCACGCAGGAGAGACCAAATATCCGATCATCAAATCAATCGGGCTGGCCCTCAATGCCATCACATCCTTCAGCGGCACGCCCCTGCGCTTCATCTTTTATCTCGGCGGGCTGCTCTGTACGCTTTCCATCGTGATCGGGCTCTACCTCTTCATTGTCTGGAATTTCATACAGGGTACTCCCCCTGCCCACGCCGGCACGACATACTTAACTCTGGCTATTTTCTTTGTCTCCGGCCTGCAAATGTTCTGCATGGGCATTCTCGGCCAATATATCCGCCGCGTCTTCGACGAAATCAAGGAGCGCCCGCTCTACCTGATTAAAGAAACCAACCTAGAACGGGGATAACCGAGCAATCGGGTTCAGTTTTCCCGTTTCGGGAGGCTTAAAAGGAATAGATCAGCGCCGAAGTAACTTGATAAAAAAGTGCTTCAACCTGCCAACCACTCGCTCGCGGAATGGATGATAGCATTTTTCGAATCGGCAAACTGCGGGCTGCGTGCGACGCTTGAAAGCTTCGAAATTGCCTTGGGCAACAGCTTCGTTCCATGCGCTGAAACTCAAGGCCCGAAGCTCGAGGCGGCAGCGGTAGATTTTCTTCCGGACGCGGGGCAGCCTGTCAGAGGGCTGAACGCGCTTGGCGGGTCTCCACTCTCCGGCCTTGTCCTTCAAGTAAAGCCGGTAAGCCAATCCCTCACGCCGGTCGCGAAGTCCGCCAGCCTGGGAATGAGCCATCAGGCCGGCTGAGACCTCGTCCATTTTCAACCGCCCCGCCTCCCGCGCAGCCTCAAACAACTTTGACAACTCCAGGTTGCGGACCACAACCACGCTGTTTCCTTCCGACTGCGCCATGTATTCAGGTAACCATGCATCGCCCACGGCAACATCGGCAGTCTCTGCAAAAACATCGTCACAATAATCGCAGGCGTTATAACGGAAAAAGTTCCATCCCCAATTGGACCCCCAAAAGCCCCGTGCAGGCTTTACCGCTTCCACATCCGCCGAACGCAGTAAAACACCGTAATCGTAGGGCGCCCGGTCCTTAATTTTAACGCGAAAGTCCACTTCTTTTAGCTGCCCGGGAGGAATGCCCGCCTGCCAGGCGAAGCAATCTGCGTAGGTTTTGCTTTTAAGGTGTCCGCAAACCAACCCAACACAATAGACAATTCGCTCAGACAACACATTATCCAGCAGGCACAAACGCCGAACCGCCTTGACAAAACATGGAAGCCCGACAAACACATACCTCCCTGGCTGACGGCGCACCTCACCCATAACCTGCGATATTTCAACGGGATAATACCGAGACTTTGCCCCTCTGACGACCTCTTCGGCAGAACGGGAAACCGAATACTGGAAATGAACGCCCGCCGTCTCAACATCCGCAGCACGCACGTGGATAATTGCATCCGCCATATCGCATCGAAGCAGCTCGGTCAACAACCAGGTAATAACCCCACCCGAAGCACCGCGCTGGCGAAACTCACCTTCCGCAACATGCCCGGCATAAAGACGGTTATACCCTCCGATCTGGTGATTCTTCTCGCATTCGTCATGAAATAATAATTCGCTGAGTTTATCCTCGTTGGGACCCTGGCCGGAAAACGGGCAGACAAAAGCGGCATCCTCAAACTCAGTGGAAATATTTTTTTCGTTTTCTGCGGTCCACTGCGCCTGGTACTGTCCACTGTCCTGCAGGCCGACAGTAATCCGTTTGCAGGTCAGGGCACAGGCACCGCAACCTATGCAATAGTCTTGCTCTACAATTCGGGTAAACTCATCCTTCGCATCCATCACCTATCTCCTGCCCAAACAATAATCGCCGGATTATGTGTACCTGTCATGCCGCCAGTCAAGTGCAGCCTGTTGACTGCAACGAAAAAAGAGGCTTCGGTTTTGATTTAAAGAGCCCGGGCTTGATTTTCGTGGTCAATGCAACGATTATTTCGAGCCTATGTTCGTGATGTGATCAAGGCGACCAGCAACCCAAAATATACAGTATGGCAACAGAGAATACATTTTCAATCATCGCGCCCCTTGTTTCCGTCCAACCCCGAGAGCGCCCGCTCTCCCCGGCCGGCAACACAAATATTACCGGAGGCCCGCATGCCTGACGCCAAAGATTTTAAGGTCGATTTCTTTATTGCAGGCTTTCCGAAGTGCGGCACCACCTCGCTTGCAGCCTATCTCTCAGAACACCCAAACGTTGCCTTTTCCTCAATCAAAGAACCCTTTTTCTTCTGCACAGACTTTCCCCAAAGGCGCGTCATAACCTCATGGGAAGCCTATGAGAAACAGTTTTCCCCCTCCCCTGAAACAAAGCTCTTTGGAGAAGGTACCGTCTGCTATGTCTATTCCGAGGCGGCTCTTAACGGCATCAGGGATCACAACCCCAATGCGAAGCTGATTTTCCTGACGCGCAACCCTGTTGATCTGATTCAGTCCTCCCATGCAAATAAATTGCGGGTACTGGATGAAGATGTTGAATCACTGGAAGCCGCGTGGCAGCTACAGGAGAAACGAAAGAATGGCGAATGCATCCCCCGTCTTTGCGCAGAACCTTTTTTCCTCCAATACAAAGAAATGGGCCTTCAGGGCAAATACCTGAAGCGGGTTCTAGAAATGTTTCCAAGAGAACAGGTGCTCATTCTTCTTCTCGATGACTTGATCAAGGCCCCCGAAGCGACCTATGAACGCGTGCTCGACTTCCTGGGCCTGCCAGACCACACCCCGAATTATACGCCCCGGAACACCTCGCTGGAATACAAGCCCAACCTGCTGGGAGCAGCAGGAAAAAAGCTACGAGCCCTTTTCAAGAATCCGGCCCTTATGAAAATCAAGGAGAAACTGTTCGGCTCCCGGAACCTGCATACCGAAAAGCTGCTTCGCAGCCTGTTCATGAGAAAAGGCAAGAAGCAAGAGATCAGCCCGCAATTCCGCCGGCACCTGACCCGGGAATTTGAAGCGGACATCAAACAGCTCGAACAAATCATCTCCCGCGACCTTTCCGGATGGATGAAATGACAAGCAGCGACATACCATACTGGAAGAAAGCGCTTGAAGCGGGATGGCGAATTGTTCTCGATGATCTGGAAAAACTGGTGCGCCCCTTGCGGCTGCTGCCACTCACTCCCCCGGCCAAACTCAAGAACAGGGAAGGATTCCATGTGCTCATAACCGGCGGATACGGCTATGGCAACGTCGGTGACGAAGCGCAGCTGAACGCCAACATCCTTCGGTGGCGCAAGAAAAACCCGGACGCCCGCCTGACCATATTCAGCCCGCACCCCGAATATTCCGAAAAAGAACATCGTGAACATGCTGAAAACGCTCCGCGCGTAGTTTGGTTTAATTCCAACAACCTGGCCTACTACTGGGCGGCTAACTTTATTTTCAGCGTTAAGTTTTACCTGCTGGCAGGTCGTCAACTGGCGGCCGCCCGATTGATGCGTGCCGGCCTGCCGCCCCTGCTCATTTCCGCAGAGGAGGCTCATTTGCTGCACCTTGTTCAACGTGCGACCATTCTGCACATCTCGGGCGGAGGCTTCCTCACCGGTATGACGCGAAGCCGCCTGTGGGAAAATGCCCTGCTCCTCAGGCTGGCACATATGCTAGGCACACCGTCCATCCTGACCGGCCAGACCATCGGCGTTTTCAAGTCCAGAACCGACCGGATAATCGCACGCTGGGGACTGCGCCATTCTAAGACCATCTACCTGCGAGACAAGGATGGCTCCGAACTGGATCTGCGCGGAATTGGTATCGCGGGATCCCATGTTCAATCCCTCTATGACGATGCGCTCTTCTGCAGCAAGGCCCCCGAAGAGATCTGCAACGAACAGGTCATTCAGGCCGGTCTGAACCCGGACCAACCATTCATTGCTGTTAACTATCATTACTGGGGCATGTCGCCTGAGATGGTTGACCAGGCGACCTCACGGTTTGCCGAGCTGTGCAACCATGTGGCCCAGCGCAATGGCCAGCAACTGCTTCTGCTGCCCATGACCCCTTCCGATGAATCAGCCCTGGACCACCTAAAGACCAAGCTTACGGTACCGGCCGGCATGTTGTCATACGGCTATGACTTCAGAATCGCACGCGGCGTAATTGCGAAAGCGGACTGGGTTTTCACCATGAAACACCATCCGATTATTTTTGCACAGGGCGAAGGGGTTCCCGTGGCCTCGGTCTGCCTTGACAGCTACTACTTCCGGAAGAACAAAGGAGCCATGGCAAATTTCGGGCACGAACAGTATTGCCTGGATAAAGATCTTTTCTTTGCGCCGGAAGCGGAGGCCGCCCTGGCTGATTTTGTTCAGAAACTCCCCAGCCTGCGCGAAGCCCTGACCTCTCAACTGGCGGTATTCCGAACCAAGGAAGAATGCATGCTGGACGGCGCAGATCGATACCTTCCGGATCAGGATGCGTCCCGTTTCGAAACCAGATAATCAATCGCTTCTTCTATTTCGCACAAGCTGCCCGTATCAGGATTCATGTAGCGGGCATATTCGATGTATGCAAAATGGAATACCTCTTCGAGTGACCGCTGGCGGGTCCGACGCTCGCATCTAACCCGATCATCCGTCAGCCCCCAGCCGCCATAGAACGGCATGCCGAAGCAGGTTACCTGCTTGCCGCACATTAACGCTTCAAACCCCATCTGCGTTGTCACGCAATAGACCTTATCAATGTATTCCAACAGGCTGAGCGGACAGATCGGATTCGTGTAAGGGTAGATATTCCCCTCCCGCTTCGTGCCGGTAAAATAGCCTTTTCTCCCGCCCCGGAAGGCTTCGGGATGCGTCTTGACGATAATGTCCGCATCGGGGTTTTCATCGATCGCCGCCTGAAGCATCTGCTCGAAAGATTCATCATCCGCCAAACCGAATGGAATTGAAAAGTCCTGATAGGCCTGATCAATCACCAGCACCTTAGGAACGCCTTCACGTCCGATATTGGGTTCATAGATGGGCGCTAGGTTATACTTGGTCACCTTGCTCTGCCTGATTTTCGCAATCACCTGCCGCGCCCGGTCCAGCTCCATATCTGTCAGGACACGGTCCGAGTTAAGCAAGTTTTCCAATCGCGAGGGCTGCCGCGCATCATAATAGACGCTCACATCATCAATCAGCAGGGAGACACCGGGTTCGGCAAAAGGGAGGTCGATTGACCGTAAAAAACCGTCTTCGATAAAGACCTTCGGAATACTGTGCTTTGCGGCATCTTTCAGCAGGATATGTTTAAAAATGTCAATACCGCTGCCATAGAGATAGAAAAAATCCGCCTTTTTGCGATCCCGGAAGCGCCCCTTTTGCCCATTGAGCAGAATAGTAAAGTTTTCGGGGCGCGAGTTAACCTCGATGACATTATTTCCCACATAGGTATGCTGTCCAACTTCATAAATCTGCTCGACTCGGAATCCGGCATTTGTATCCGTCCGCAGCAATTGTTCAAATGAACGGCCGCAGGCCTTTTCATACAAAGGCAGCACCCAGTTTTGGTAGATGTGAACCACTATTTTTCTCATTTCGAACCCGTTTTTTTCTTTTCTTCATCCAGCTGGCGAGCGGCGCCCCGGATAACCAATATGCATAACAGCAACAGTGCCGTCGTGGACGCAGCAACCAGGGATGCCAGCACCATGGAAGGCCCTCCGTCAAGCGTATAGGAGGCCGTGACATAACAGGCCGCTGCCACCGGAACCAACGCCGTTATCCACAAACGGTGCTGCGCCAAGGCAACACGTAGAGGAACGTTCAGGGCGGCCACCGGAACCATCGTCCAGGCAAGCGCCCGGCACCAAAACACCAGCTCCGGCGAAGGATTGTCGATATTAAAGATCCACATAACCACCGGCCGGGCACATGCACTCAGCACGGCAGCAGCTCCCGCAACCCCCAAAACGGTTGCCACGATGGTTTTTCCAAACAGGAGCATCTGGCGGCGAACATCCTGCCGCGCGGCAACGATCTTCGGAAACATGGATCCCACCAGGGCCTGGGGAGCCAGCAGCACCAATCGTCCTAACGTGGCTGCATACGCAAAATCACCGGACGCTTCTGGAAAGCGTTTCCTGATCATCACAATATCGCCGGACACCATTATGGAATATCCAAGAAGGACCAGAAAGCTGCCGAACAGATAGGTATGCATCGAGGGCAATGGCTGGCGGCTCGGCGCATCCTTGCGTAGCAGACAGCAAAGCATGAGGATCCCCAGAATCATTGCACCGTAGAATCCCAAGCCATGCGCCAGCAATCCCCATCCGGCATAGGGAGAAACATATAAAACCAGCAAGGCGCCCGCCACCAGGCGCATGCCAGCGCCAAACACATTACAGATACACCACGCCCAGAACGACTGAAGCCCCCGCAACACACCAAATACAACCGGCCGGCAAAAGATACCAACCAAGGTTGCGCTGAAAATATAGATGGGGGCTAATCGATCCAGAAGAACAAACCGGGAAAGCAGCCGGGGAAACAAAAGACAGATCAGGGAGAGGAGCAGGCCCAAAACCGAAAGCTTCAATCCCCAGCGCAGCGCGAGGCGCCGCACATCGCCACGGCGGCCCTCTGCAACCAGAAGGCCGGAATAGCGGGTCATGGAAACCGTCACCACGTTCAACGGAAGGGCAAGAACGTTGAACATACCCAGCAGGGCCGCCAGCAGAGCAAATTCACCCGGTGGCAAGCAGCGCCCCATTACCATCTGGAACAACAGGTTAAAAACATGCGCCCCCGTAATTCCGGCAAGCAGCACGGTGCCATCGCGCAGCAAGCCTTCGGAATTAAAATATCTGAAGAGGGGTTTGATCATTCACCGCCCCCTCCGGGACGTTTCTTCAGAAGCCCACCCGCCATCAACAAAGAAACGGCGAAAACGCTGAAACTGAACACAGCCTTTCCGATGTGCTGCGGACACCGAAACTCGACTTCGTGCCTGCCCGGCGGAACCTGCACCCCCATGCAAAGATAATCCAGGCGTAACAGCTCCGCCTCCCTGCCGTCGACATATGCGCGCCAGCCCGGCTGATACCGCTGGGAAAACCGAACGATCGCCGGGGCTTCCGCCTGCACCTCGAGAGAGGCTTTATTTTTTGAAAGGCGCGCTGTCAAAGGCTGAAAGCGCCGTGACCCTGACGGCAATGCAACCTCGGCTGCCGCATCGACCAGAACCGACGCGAGAGGATTGTGCCGCGCCGAAACCAGCCTATTACAATGCTGATCCAGCGGAAGCGAGTTCCATCCATAAAACAGGGAAAAACGAGGGATGGCGTTTTTGAATTCCAACACGACATCAGAACGCATCCCCTGAGAGGTAGGCACCTGGTAGTTGAGCACCGGCTCAAACATTCCCTGAAACTGCGGATTCTGCTGTAACTGCTGATAAACCGCGGCAGGGCCGGCAATGTATTTGACGGCAGAAAGCTCCCAAAGTCGAATCTTGTTGCGCCCTACACTATTAAGAAACGCTCTATATTCCGTCGGCATTCGGTTCATCTGCCAGATATTGAAGAGGTTTAGGCCATGATAGCCTCGGTCCACCGCCAGCCACTGATTGTAGATTCCGCTCTGATCCAGGAAAAAGGCTCGCTCGTTCCCCTGATGGACCTTGAAAAAATTGATCGCCGGATGACCGGCCTTCAGCGGGGAAATATCCTGCGCCTTAAAATGACGGGATGTCAGCAACAGGCTGTCAGCGGCAACCAGCAGCACAAATACCGCCGGAACCCATTTCGCAAGCGCAGTGCCCTTCCAGGCCGCAAAAGCGAGCCCGGCAGAGAGGAGGGTCAGTAACGCGGCATGAAACCAGGCATTTGACATGCAGTTGAGCAGGACCTTTGCATGAGTTCCAAAGCCCAGCCGGGCAAACTCTGCTAATTGCGACGCGGGAAAGAGGAGCAGCTTCAGCCCGGCCAGCAGCATTATCGCGCCAAATACAGCGGTTGTGATCCACAGCCCTTTGGTCGCTTTTACGCCTTTGCCCTGTTGAACCAGAAAATCCAATCCATAAGCGGCAAGTATAGCCAGGCAGATCTGAAAATTATCCAGCAGCTTGATCGGCGCACGAATGCTTCCTACCAGCGGCAGCTGATAAAACAATTTATAGAGCAGTGAATATTTACCGAAGGCCAGCCAGAGCCCCAGCAGTCCGGCTACCGCCCAGAACAGGACGACTCCTGCCTCCTCGCTCCTCCGATTGCGCAAAGCCATCCAGAAACCAAACCCACCCAGCAGGAATGGAATAATTCCAAAATAGTTACTGTTCAGCTTGAAATTCTGGAATCCCTGTTTGGTGGTCTCCCATTCCGCAGAGCGCCCCAGCTTTCCCCAATAAGGTCCTTCCGGATCACCAGTCGTCCAGCCGCCCCAGCCGGGAGCAATCAGGTCCGGCCACTCTCCGGGAACCGCACTCCACTGCGTGACATAGTTCCACTTTACCGAGCCGTTACCCTGAACCTGCGCGGCATTAACAATGTTGTCCTGATAGGATTTCAGCAGATTATTGCCCGCAAGCAGTAGCGCAACCGCCGCCAGCGGAAGCAGCAACGCCCCCCAGCGCAACACCGCCTTGCCGTGAGCCTGTATCAGCCGGAAAAAGGCATAGGGACCGACAAACAGTCCGGCCAACAGCGCCACATCCTGCTGCTCCAGCAGCATGATACCGACAGAGAGGCCGGCCAGCAGCGCATAACCCACCGACCCGCGCAGGGCCTCCGCACGCACCGCCTTTTCAATCAGGCACAGCGACAGCGCCGAAAAAACCAACACCTCAATTTTATAAACATGCCCCACATGCGCCAACAGAATCGAGTTAACCCAAAAGGCAATCAGCGCCCCGAAGACCGATGCCATCCAGCTGCGCCGCCACATGCGCAGAAACCAGACCATAGAGGCCGAACCGATCAGCAGCATCAGGCCATAGAAAATATCCGAAAAAAGATGCAACGGAAACAACACCACCATCAGGTTGAACAGACTGAAACTATAGTTGGTTGCTCCAAGTATCGGACCGGGGCGAAAGAAACCTAAAAACAGATCGGGCCCCATATTTTTTCGATGCGCCAACCCGCCGAGGTTTACATCCGAAGCTGAAAAAACTACATCCGCGCCAAACACGCAACGGAAGGTGATCATGGCCAGCACCACAAAAAACAGTCCGCACAGCAAAAATTTAGCTTTATCGTTTTTAACCACATTCATCTACGGGGTTCCTTTTTGCATGATCTGTTTCAGATATTGGAGAATCTCCTGCGTATTGCGCTCCCAGCTGAACGTGGACGCCCACTCCAGGCCGCCCTGCGTTAACCGCGCTCTCAAACCGTCATCGCTCAGAATGCGGCGAACCTTGCCGGCGGCATCCTCCAAATCGCAGTGACGGTAGAGCAGACCGGTTTCTTCGTCGCGGCAGCTGTCGCGCAGGCCGGTGGTGTCGTTCGCGACAACCGGGCAGCCGCAGGCATTCGCCTCAATCACACTCAGTCCCCAGCCCTCTTTGTAGGATGACTGCAGATGAACCGCAGCGCGCTGAAGCAGATCGATCTTCTCCTCCTCGGAGATAAAACCGGTCAGGCGGACGCGCTCCTGCAACCCGTGCGCCGCGATATATTCTTCCAGCTTCTGCCGGAACGGACCCTCGCCAATAATCACCAGCTTCAGTTCCGGAAATTCCGGCAACAGCTTTTGCAGAACCTGACAGGCATCGAGCGGGCCCTTGTATCTCTGAATGCGGCCAATCCAGACCAGAAACGGCTCGCGTTCCTGCGCACCGGGCACATAGCGCGACAGATCCGCGCCATTATGAATCACGCGGACCAACTCCGCCGATATCCCCATCTCCACCAGTTCATCGCGGGTCGAATCGCTCACCACCGAAAAAAAGCATTTGCGGTAAAGTCGGCGAATCAGCTGCTCCGAATGCCAGACCACCGCCGCCACCGGGAAGGCCGCCTCGCGGAAAATCGACTTCCGCCATAGGTGGTGCATCTGGATCAGCAGCGGGCCGCGGTAGACCAGCGGGGAAAAGAACGGAAGCTTGTTCAGATCCTCCACCACCAGATCCGGCTGATGCTGCCGCACCCATTTGCGCAGGTTAAACAGACAGAGAAACGCAAACGTGGCATCATTCCCCAGCCGATGCACCTGAATGCCGCCGACATTTTCTTCGGCAACACACCCCGGATAAGCGCAGGAATAGAGGATCACTTCATGCCCCGCAGCTGCCATCGGCTCATACACTTCATGCAGGCGGACCTCCGCCCCCCCCGCCCGGGGATGCCGCATGTCGCGCCAATTAAGAATCAGAATCTTCAAAACCTATCCCTTAAAAACGATTTTCTTGCGGGCAATGTAATTGGTGATAATTCCCAGAACCAGCATGGTCAGGTTGGCGTAGGTCACCTCCCAGCCACACTGGGCAATCAGCACGCTCCCTACCCAGATATAGAAAAACTGCAGCAGCGAGAACGCAAAAAACATCGCGATTTCCAGCGCCCGATGATGCCGTCCGCCGTGAAACACAAACAGCACATTCAGAAAATAAACCGTAATATTCGAGGCCAGGAAACAGATCACCTTAATGATCCAATAGTTCGTCTTCAGCTGCTGCTCCGACACCTCCTCAACAGAAAATTCGAACAGCCCAATCAGCTTCACAAACGGATCGGTCACCCTCAACGCCGGAAAAACAAGCCAGGCCAAAGCATAAAACACCACCTGATCGACCACCACGGATATCCCGCCGCAAAAAACATATTTCACGAACTGGGTATAAACGCAGTCTTTGCGGTACAAAAACGAAAGTAAGCTGGAACGGATACCACTCATATACAAAAACCACCTCAATTTAGGCCAGTTGCCATCCCCAATGCGAGTGTTTTATTATTTACAAATCCCGACACCCGGCAACCATGAATCAGATCCCTTCTACCGCGGTTGCAAACTTGACCTTAAGGCCAATTATTCTATCTTATTCCTTCATTTTTTCAGATATGAGGTGTGCTTTGAGTTCAGAAAAGTTTTTCCGCAAGTCCGACTGGATCGCGTGCTGGGTCACATTTGTTGTTTCACTGATTGTTTATACCCTGACTCTTCAGCCGACGCTCGGCCTCGAAGATTCCGGCGAGCTGATCGTGGCGTCCGACTATCTCGGCGTTCCCCACCCGCCGGGCTATCCGATCTGGTCCCTGCTGACCTGGTTCTTCCAGTGGGTCTTCCACAAAGTCACCTTCCACGGCCAGCCCAACCCGGCCTGGGCCGTCAACTGGTTCTCCGCCGTTTCCGGCGCGGCCGCCTGCGGCATTCTCGCCATGCTGATCAGCCGCTCCGGCATGGATCTGCTGCGCAGCCTTAAAAAAGAGAGCACGGTGCTGGGCGAAAATACCGAACGCCTCTTCTGCGCCGCCGCCGGCATTTCCGGCGGCCTGCTGCTCGCGTTTGGCCAGGGCATGTGGTCGCAGGCCGTCATCGCGGAAGTGTACACCCTCAACATTTTCTTCCAGTCCCTGATGCTGATCTTCCTCTACCGCTGGCTCGCCGGCGACCGCAACCCCAAATGGCTTTTCCTGTGCGCCTTTACCTTCGGCCTCGGCATCACCAATCACCAGACCCTCATGTTTATGGGGCTGGCGATTGCCGTAGCGGTTCTTTGCAACGAACTTGAGATCTTCCAAAAGAAATACCTCGGGCATCTCGGCGGCGTGGTGGCCGGCCTCCTACTCGCCGCCGTCGGCATCTACCACGGAACGCTCTTCCTCCAGAGTCTCGGCATCGTAGTGGTGGTTGCCAGCTGCCTGCTGATCCGCCAGCCGTTTCTGGTACGCGACTTCATCATCACCGGCTCTATGTACCTTCTGCTCGTCGGCTTCAACAAATGGGCCGCCGCCTCGCCGGAACACGCCCACCTCATGTGGAATGCCGGCCCGGAAAAAGCCGGCTTCTGGATCTGGACCATCTATGCTCTGGCCGTCCCCACCCTTGCCACCTTTGTTCTGCCCAACGGCAAAGTCGTCGGCCCGACCTTCCTGATCATGTTCATCGGCCTCGGCTTCTACCTCTACATGCCGATCTCATCCGACCAGAACCCGCCCATCAACTGGGGCTATCCGCGCACCTGGCAGGGCTTCATGCACGCCGTCACCCGCGGCCAATATGAACGCGTGAAACTCGCGTCGGTCTTCACCCCCAAATTCCTCCAACAGGTCGGCACCTACCTCATGGATCTGCGCTCCCAGTTTTACTGGCCGGTCGCCCTGATTGCCGCCGTACCGCTGGCCTTTGGCTGGAAAACCGGCAAGCGCAATATCGGCTGGCTCGTTACCACCCTGGTCGCCTTCCTCTCCGTCGGCATCATTTTCATGGTGCTGCAGAACCCGAAGACCGACATCCAGAGCCTCTTCATCGGGCGCGTGCAGTATATCCAGTCGCACGCCATCTACGTCCTCTGGCTCGGCTACGGCATCCTCTTCATGATGGCCTGGCTCGAAACGCTCGCCAAAAACAACCCGATCACCAAAATCGTGGGCGTCACCATGGTCCTGCTGCTGCCCTTCGCGCTGATCTACAAAAACTACAACGACAAAGGACAGCTCAAAGTCGTCGGCGGCGCCGAACAGAACGGCCACGACTTTGGCTGGCAGTTCGGCAACTGGCAGCTCCGCGGCGTCGAAGGCATCAAGGACGACCTGCGCTACTGGTATCCGGATGATGCAGAGTTCGAAAAACAGTGGGCCGCCTACCCCAACAAAAACTATCCTGAACCGATGGGGCCCAACGCCATCTTCTTCGGCGGCACCGACCCGGGACGCTTCGTGCCGACCTATATGATCTACTCCGCCAAGGTTCGTCCCGACGTCTATCTCATCACCCAGAACGCGCTGGCCGACAACACCTACATGAACGTCATGCGCGACCTCTACGGCGACCAGATCTGGATCCCCTCGCCCATCGACTCCAACCGTGCCTTCCAGATGTATGTCGACGGCATCAAGTCCGGCAAAATTCAGGCCGGCGCCGACGTCACCACCGAAGACGGCCGGGTGCAGGTTCAGGGCGTCGCCGGCGTCATGCAGATCAACGGCTTCCTCAGCAAAATGATCTTCGACCACAACCAATACCTCACCGAAGCCCAGACCGACGAAAAAACGCGGCCGGTCGGCGCGGCCGTCGTCTATGACGATCCGCAGATCGACCCCGAAACCGGCCTGCCGCTGACGCGCAGTTTCTATGTCGAGGAAAGCTATGTCCTGCAGTGGATGTATCCCTACCTCACACCGCACGGCCTGATCATGAAGATCAACAACAAGCCGACCCCGCTCACCGCGGAAATGATCAAGAACGACACCGACTTCTGGAACTGGTACTGCGACCGCCTGCTCAACGATGAAAAATTTATTCGCGACATTGTCGCGCGCAAATCGTTCTCCAAACTGCGCAGCGCCCTCGCCGGCCTCTACCAGCACAAAGGCAAACCCAAGGAAGCCGAAGCCGCCTTCCGGCAAGCCGTGGCCCTTTATGACCTCAGCCCCGAAGCCAACTTCCGCCTCGCCACCCTCATCTCCGGACAGGGCCGCTTCGACGAAGCCATCGAAATTTTCGACACCTTCCTCGAAAAGGACCCGAACAACGTGCAGGCCGCCACTTACCGCACCCGGCTCCAGCAGCTCAAGAAAATGAATGCCCGCAAACTGGAGCTCGAAAAACTGCTTAAGACCGGCAAGATCAACTTTAACCAGCGCATGGAACTCATCTCGATCTACTTCAACATGGGCCAGGCCCAGCGCGGCGACATTTTCGCTCTTCAGACCCTCAGCAACAAAAAGCTGACACCCCAGGAAATCATGCAGGTGGCCCAGTTCATGGCGCAGCGCCAGCGCTATTCCGTCGTCGAACGCGCCCTCAAAAAATACACTACCGACCAGCCCAAAGACCCGAACGGTTGGATCAACCTCGCCGGTCTCCAGCTCCTGCTGAACAAGCGCGCCGAAATGTGGAGCTCGCTTGAAAAAGCCATCACCCTCGGCGGCGAACCCATCCGCAAACGGATCCGCGCCGACCAGCGCTTTGCGCCGGTGCGCAATACGAAGAAGTACCGAGAGCTGGTTCCCCCCAAACAGACCAACTCGGGCTTTGCCCCGATTCCGGGGCTTTAGCCTGACCTATTCATAAATACGGAAAACATTGAATTGCATCAAATGAATGGAAAGCAACGAATCTGATCCAGTTATGCTATTCGTTGCCTTCCATTCATTCGTTGCTGAACCCAGTTGATTTGTGAATAATTCAGGTAGGGCTTCAGGTGAAAATTCTCGTATACGACGACACCCCCGACTTTGGCGGCCATCAGATCATGGCCGCCCGCGGGGTTGAGGCGCTCGGCGCCGATCCGTCGACCGAGATTATTCGCCAAAAAAGCCCTTCGGATTTTCATACACTGAAGCCCGACCTGGTGCTTTGCATTCAGGGCGATATCACCCAGTCGACCCTAGGCATGCTCGCGGCCAAACGCGCCGGCATTGAATGCATCAGCTACATCGCCACTCCGCACCGCAAAACCGCCATGGGCGCGCGCTTCGGCACCCTGCGCGACCTCGCCGGCCAACGGCTCATCAACCGGCCCGACCGCTACATCACCATTTCCGAAAGCATGAAACAGATCCTGCGCGACCGCGGCTGCACCAAACCAATCGACATCGTCCCCAACGGCATCCCGGCACCACAAACCTCAAACCCCAAACCACAAACTTCAAACTTTACCCTCGGCCTTCTCGGCCGCATCGAATTTAAGCAGAAGCAGCAGAACTTCATGGTGCGGACATTCCTCGCCCATCCCGACATCTTTAAAAACTGTCGGTTGCTGATTGGCGGCGACGGGCCGGACAAGAGAAAGCTTCAAAAGCTGATCCAAGGAAAAGACAATATTGAGCTGCTCCGGTGGCAGGATGACACCGAGGCACTCTACGAACAGATTGATCGCCTCCTGCTCCCCTCCCGCTTTGAAGGCGTGCCGCTCGTCATGCTCGAAGCGCTCGCCCGCGGCATCCCCGTGCTCGGCAGCCGCTGCGACGGCATGGCCGAACTGCTGCCCGAAACGTGGACATTTGAACCTGAAAACGCCGCCGCGCTCGTCAGCACCTTTTCTGCACTGCAAAAAAACGGAACGCCGGAAATCGCCGCGCTTCAGCAAAAGGTGCTGAGCGAATATTCGCTCGAGAAGTTTCAGCGCAACTTCCGCCGCGCCGTTCTTCAGAATGGTTAAGCGATGATCTCCGCTACCGCGTCACGGATGGCAGCGTGGTTTTCGGGAACAAACTGCATGGCATTGATTCCGACCGAACGCGCCGCTTCAATGTTCTCGGGCAGATCATCAAGAAAGAGACACTCCCCGCCGGACACGCCCAGCTGATCGAGCGCGTGACGATAGATATCCGGATGCGGCTTGCGCACGCCGATCTGATAGGAAAGAAAGAGGCCGGTCGCGCCGTCGAAAAACCCGTCCCAGTTATTTTCAATCGCATCGATGTGATGCCTGGCAATGTTGCTCAGCGTATAGACCTGCGCCTCCGCCTCAATCGCCGCGCGGAACAGTCCATATCCGGTTTCATTGATCGTGAACAGCTCCGACCAGACGTCGACCAGATCCTCGACCGACCAGGAAAATCCCTTGTTTGCATTCAGATAGTCGACCCACTCCGCGTCGCAAATCAGTCCCCGCTCCACCGCATCGCGCCGTTCCAGATCCTGCTCCGAAAACGGCACCAGCGGCCGTCCCGAATGTTTTGAATGCACCTCATACAGCTGCTGAAAATCAAAATCCACCAGCACATTACCAATATCGAACAAAATCGTTTTCATAACCTTTTCCTAAAACTGTTCATCGTCGCGCAGATAGCGCCACTGCCCGGACGGCAGGTTGCCGAGAACAACCTTGCCGATGCGGATGCGTTTGAGGCCGATCACCTTGAGGCCGACGAGCTCGCACATGCGGCGAATCTGACGCTTCTTGCCCTCGCGCAGAATAAAGCGCAGCTGATCTCTGTTTTGCCAGGTTACCTTGGCGGGTTTGAGCGGCTTGCCGTCGAGCTCCAGCCCATGATTCAAAAGTTTGAGACCCTCGTCGGAAAGTTTTCCGGTGACGCGCACAAGGTATTCCTTATCGACGGACGAATCCTCGCCAATGATGCGGCGGGCGACGCGGCCGTCCTGCGTGAGTACCAGCAGGCCGTTGGAGTCGATATCCAACCGGCCGGCGGGCGCAATTCCCCTGAGCTGGGCCGGATGAAATTTGCGCGGCGCACGATCTTCTCTCCATCGGTTTTGTTTGGTCAGCAGATCGGCGGCGGGCCGGTGGCCGTCTTCGGGCTGGGCGGAAACATAGCCGATGGGCTTGTTCAGCAGAAAGGTGGCCTGCTGCGCCTGACGCTTTTGCCCGGCTTCGGCCAGCTCGATTTCCTGGTTGGGAAAAATTTTGGTTCCAAGTTCGGACACCACAATACCGTCAACGAGCACGAGGCCGCGCTCGATGTAGCGGTCGGCTTCGCGTCGCGAACAGATGCCGCGCGCGGCCATGATTTTGGAGAGACGTTGTTTTTCCATAAAGAAGACCTACTTTTGCGCGAGCGCGGCGACGTCCATGCCGCTCGGCTGCTGATAGACTCGCAGGCCGAATTCGGGAAGCGCGGCGAGAATATGGTCGAAGATATCGGCCTGAATGGCTTCATAGTTGGCCCACACCTTGTCGGAACTGAAAACATAGATTTCAACCGGCAGCCCCTGCGGCGTCGGCTGGAGATGGCGCACGAGAAAGGTCATCTCCTGATGAATTTTCGGATGGCGGCGCAGATATTCGATGAGATAGGCGCGGAAGATGCCGAGGTTGGTCTGGCGGCGGCCGTTGACGATGGTGCCCGAAAGATCGAGACCGCGCGTGGAATTGTCGGAGTCGATTTCGGCCTGCTTCTGGTCGACATATGCTTTGAGCAGCTCCATGCGGCGGAAGCTTTCGAGCATTTCGGCGTCGGCAAAGCGGACGGTGTTCATGTCGATGCAGATGGAGCGTTTGATGCGGCGGCCGCCGGATTCGCTCATGCCACGCCAGTTTTTGAAGGAGTCGGAAATGAGCGCATAGGTGGGAATGGTGCTGATGGTCTTGTCCCAGTTGCGCACCTTGACGGTGTTGACGGTGACTTCGATGACGTCGCCGTCGGCGCCGTATGTGGACATTTCAATCCAGTCGCCCTCGCGCACCATGTCGTTTGCGCCGAGCTGGATACCGGCGACGAAGCCGAGAATGGTGTCTTTAAAGACGAGCATCGTAACGGCGGTGAGGCCGCCCAGCAGGCCAAAGAGTTTCCACGGCGATTTGTCGAGCAGCACGGCCACCATGAAGATGCCGCAAAAGAGGTAGAGCACAATCAGCAGCGCCTGAAACAGCGGACGGATCGGCTTGCGTTGCGCCTCCTTTTCCATCTGATAAATGTCCGACGCGGCGCTGAAAAGGGCTTCAATGGTTCGTGCGGCACTCAGGATGATGAGTGCAAAGACAATGCGCTGGAGCAAAATCAGCTGGTCGGGCAGCAGACGATCGAAGCAGAGCAGAATGAGCGTGAGTGGAATCAGCCGCAGTGCACGATGAAACACGCGCGCTTCCATCAGCGCATCGTCCCACTTGTTCGCGGTTTTGGTCGTCACCTTGCGGATCAGCTTGAGCAGATGGTTGTGCAGCACCCAGTAGATCAGATAGGCCGCGCCCACGATCAGCGCCAGCATCCCCAAGTTTTGAAGCATTGTATTCAGCATGAAAATCGTCCTCGTTAAAACCCGGAACTATAAGCGCACCCGATTTAAATTGCACCTCATATTGAGGGAGGGAATTCGACGCGGAGTCGGTCAAGCTCGGGGCAGCCTTCGGGGACATCCCACGCATAGGGAAAGGTTTTGCACTGCTCCGGCCGCGTGGCATAAACCCGGCAGCGGTCGCCGTCGAGAAACTCGCAGCTGCCGTCGGCCTGATCGAGCAGCGCCAACTGGCGGCGGTTGGCGGCCAAACGCGTGTGGCGGTCGATAAATTCCTGCTCCGTCAGTTCCAGATGAGCGGCCAGTACGGCAATGTCGCCATCCTCCAGCAAAACCGCCCCGCCCCAGCGGCAGCATTCGCCGCAGCCGGAGCATTTGAACTGGTCTAAAATAGTTGCATCTAACATTGAACGTATTCCGGTGAAAGCCGTCTGATTGCGTTGACATTTGGCCGCATAGCCAACACTATGCGGCTTTTCCACGCATTCGACAGGTGCGGTGTTTATATGAATCATGAGGAAAGGATCAAGAACGATGTTC
>CAZABK010000005.1:0-75203 GCA_964483355.1 uncultured Verrucomicrobiota bacterium
GACTGGACGGGCCGGCGCCCGGAGCGCTACCGTCTGATGCAGGGGCAGACCGTCTGGCCGGATCACGACATGTTCCACTCCTCCGATCCCGATTGCGGCGAGCTGATGGCCATCTCCAAGGCAATCTCCGGTGCGCCGATCTATCTCTCGGACAATCCGACCGACTTCTGCGATAAATTTATCCGTCCGCTGGCCTATGAAGATGGCGAGCTGCTGCGTCCGCTCGCCCCGGGCTTCCCGCTGCCGGATTCCGTGATGTTGGATGTCTACAAGAGCGGCCAGGCGTTCCGGGTTATCGCTCCGCTGGCCAACAAGTGCGCGGCCATCGTTCCCTACAACCTTTCCCATCCGAGCAGACCGGTCACGACTGAAGTGACGGCGGCCGACTATGCGCATGCGTCCGGCATGAGCCAGCCGTATCCGGGTCCGTGGGAATTGCCGAAAGAGGGGCTGGTCATTTTCGATTGGCGCAAGGGTTCCGGCCGGAAGCTGGACAAACCTTATCCCGTCGATCTGACCGGCTTTTCGGACAGCCTGCTGTTGCTTGCTCCCGTTCAGAACGGCTGGGCCGTAATCGGTGCCCGCGATAAATACCTGTCGCCGGTGGCTGTTCGATCGGTTGACGCCGGCGCTGACAGCCTGACGGTTGGAATGGTAGAGAGCGGACCGCTGGTCATCTGGAGCGCCACCGGCACGCCGAAAGCAAAGGGCCTCACTGCCAAGGATCTGGGCAACGGCTTCTGGCAGTTTGACCTGCAGGGCAAAGAAATTATTCTTACACGGAACTAGTGCACTGCCTGGGAATGATTGACCGCAAAGACTAACAGGCGCGAAGAATAGACAATTTTGTTTCTCCGCGCCTTGCGGTCAAAAACAATCCGAAAGAGCCGTTGCCTCCAAATCGGACATTGATTGGTTCGACCGGACTTTATTCCAAAAGGCCGAGGTTGTGGGCTTTGTCGACGGCGGCGGGCGCATTAGGCACTTCGAGCTTTTTGTAGATGTGGGCGGCGTGGATGGCAACGGTTCGGGCGCTGATTTTGAGCTGGGCAGCGACCTGTTTTTTTACCAGGCCTTTACTGATCAGAGTCAGCACCTCCAGTTCCCGTTCGGTTAATATGTTTGCATCGGTCGCTTGGGGCGGGTTTTTCTGGAGGGTGTTGAGGAGGAATCGCGCTACGCCGGCATCCAGGATCGACCCGCCTTCAAAAACCGTCAGGATACCGTCGTGAAGCCGATCAAGCGTCGTGGATTTGAGCAAGTAGCCGGCGGCACCGGCGGAGATGGCCGCCAGTACATCGGCCTCTTTATCCGACTGCGTCAGGACAATGATTTGGGCGTCCGGCACTGATTTCTTGAACCAGGGAATGGCTTCCTGTCCGGACATGCCCGGCAGATTGAGATCAAGCAGGACGACATCGGGTGCGTTTCGGGTTGAGAGATCCTGCAGGCTGCGCAGGGCGCCCTCTGCCGTACTGAACTCCCCGGTGAGTTCGATGTCCGGTTCGAGGCCGAGCGAGCGGGCCACCGCTTTGCGGTAGGCGGAGCTGTCTTCCACCAGCATAACTTTGATCGGTTTTTTCATAGGCTTATGGTGTTTCAAATTTCCTACGGCGCAAGCCCCTGCGGGGGCGAAGCGTCAAGCAGATGCGCGTTCCGCCTTTTGCGGTGTTTTCGACGACAAGTTTTGAGTTAAGCAGGCGGGCGCGGCGCTTCAGGGAAGGGGGGATGTTGCCCTGGGTGCCGCTTCCATTGTCGCTGATGCATAGACGAACAACTCTCTTCTCGGCGGTCAACCGGGTTGAAACCGCGGTGGCGCCGGAATGACGGATGCTGTTGGTGAGACACTCCTTGTAAAAAAGAACCAGGTCAATACGCCTGCGTGGCCTGAGGTTATCCAGCAAGTCCTGAGGGGTTACCGAAAACTCGTGATCCAGATCGGCGAGAAGACGGTCGGAGATGCGCTTCATTTCTTCGATGGGGTTCTGGTAGAGGTTGTCGGCTTCCAGCAGGTTGCTGCAGTATCTTGCGGTGGAACCGGTTTCTTCGGTGAGGTCCCGGATGTCGGTGACCAGTTCGATCAAATCCGACCATTCTTCCGCGGCATTTTTTTGAGCGACCAGTTTCTTGGCGGTATCGCCCATGAGTCCGATGGCGTGCAGATTGGCCCCCAGTTCATCGTGCAGGTTGGCGGCAATGCGTTTGCGGATTTTCAAGATGGCCTTTTGCCGGACAATGAGCTCCAACAAAAAACCAATGCCGGCCCCGGCGGCAAGCAGTCCGGTCAGCCAGTACATACGCGTTAGATTGACTTTCTGGCGCTCATAGCGGCGGTTTAATTCGGCGCGAACCCGTGGGCGCTCGGTTTCCAGGCCATGGCGCCGGGCCAGCTGGTTCATCCACGTCCGTATCGGCAGGATTTTGCCAAGGAAGTTTTCCCCGTCTGTGATTCGGGCCAGCGCTTTTGGCTGCATGGGAATTCCGGAACTGGTCACTTTTTTCCCGAGTGCAATGTTCCTTCCCTGGGATAAAATTTCGATTTCTCCGAACCCTACGTTGTACTGGTCCGGCTCTGAAAAGCTGGGTTTAAGTTCGAGGACATGAAAGCGGATATAGCGGCACTCGGTTTTCGGGAAACGCCGGGTCAGGATGGGGGCGACATCGAAAACCGTTTTTTGCCGATATTCGAACAGAACCGTTTGATCGGAGAAGTCGGGACGGTTGGCTCCCGTGACGCGGAGGTGATTGGGAATTTTATGGTCGTTGGGGTAGGCATTGGGGATGAGGGGGCCTTGATTTAACATGTGAAACTTGATCTCGTTGATGGAATATGGCTTTTCGAGATCGATCGTTAAGGTCGGCTGCAGGGATTTGTTGCGGGTCGACAGGGTTGTTCCCTTGCTTTTAGTTCCCGCGCCGGAATCCATCAGGTAGGGGAGGAATCCATCCACAAGAAAGTTCTCGTGCCGTCCACTGTAACGCCACGATGTGGATGTTGAGACTTGTTTGTTGACCGCTACATTTTCCATGCTGCTGAACACGAGGATTTCCGAGAGATGAAGCGCGTACTTCTGATCCCAGGCTCTTGTCGACAGCGTTGTGGCCTCCAGTTCGATCCAGGAGGCTTTGACGGGCGGGCAGGATGCAACCAGCGGAGCTATGCGTGGCAGCAGGGGGGCCTCTTCTGTAAAGGCGGCCACCACGTTGGTGGTGTGAGCGGTGCCGGCCAGAATGCGGAAGGCGACCGGGAAGGCCTCGGCTTGAATCCCGGTTTTGGGGCTGCGCCGGATCATCGGGACCAAGACGATTTGGTCGACGGAAAACTCTGCGCCCAGCCAGATGCGAATCCGTTCGGTGATATCGGGATTTGGATAGGCTTTGGATTGATAACCTACAGCGCCCGCGCCGCTGCGCAGGCTGAAATCGGCCAGATGTTCCAGCTCATCGTCAATCGACTGCAGCCGCTGTTTGAGATTGGACAGGCTGGCATTTTCGAGCGTTTCCGCCCGGGGGAAGGCCGGGCCAGGAATGCCGTATGCCAGCAGGATGGCCGTCAGTAAGGTGATGATTCGCCGCATAGTTAGCTTTTGTATCACGGATAGGTTTGCCGGGGTATTGTTTTTTGAATGGCTCTAAGAGTCCTGGCTGCATGCATAGGTATAAATGACTATATGCAGAACTCTAGGTTTTAGTACTCTGTTATTTCTGTGTGAAAGGGGAAATGAGGTACTTCCTCGACTCGTCCATAAAGAGAGAGCTGTTGAATACGATGAAGAAAATAATTGGAATACTGTTGGGGCTGGGAGTCGCGTGCGGTGCAAATGCTGAGATACTTGCAGGGTATGATTTTAGCAGTAGTAAATCAGCTGCGACTGTAGCTTCGGGAGCCAGCGCCGGTGTGGTTACCGCTGCGGGGGGCACGGCGAACAATTATACTCTTGTCACTTCCATCGGTGACAATACGGGGGAGGCGGCCAGTGGAACCGCCTTTGGTTCGACCAGCGGTGGATGCATAAGTTCTACGAGTGAGGGTTGTACTGGAGGTGATCTTACGGGTGCGATTTCTGACGGAGACTACTACTCGATTACGATTACGGCAGATGAGGCCGGGACGCTCGACCTGACCGGATTTTCGATTGACAAGGCGATTGCGAGCGCTTTTCCCGAGCGGGTTGCTGACGAGTGGAATGTGTGTGCCAAAGTGAACGGGGATTCGAGCGCCTGGAGTTCCGCCGATGCGCTGATGGCAACCAGCCTGGCGACTACGACCGCCCAAGGGCTCTCGGAGTGGGAGAGCACCTTTATTGATCTTTCCACAAGTTCATCGTTTGGAACTCAGTTTCAGGGGTTGGATTCCGTCGAGTTTCGTATCTATGTGTGGGGTGCTAACGGGACATCCTATTCCAATGCCCAGCGCATTGACCAGGTCGTGATTGAAGGATCCGTTCCGGAAGCGCCTGAAACCGTATTCAGTTCGGACACGGTTTTTAACCTGGCACGCTATCAGTCCCGCTCGGCCGATTCGGCAAACAGTTCGACGCCGGCACAGTATGGCAATGACGGATTTGTGACGCAGGAAAACCGTTGGGTGAGCGACAGTTCCGGCCCGCACTGGTATGAAGTCGCACTGGCGGTTTCGATGGAAATCGGCAGTGCGCACCTCTATAGCGGCGCGACATCGACAGCGGCCATTTCGGACATTGTTTTGCAGTATTACAACGGCACCGCATGGGTTGACATTGCGGGAACCGTCGTTTCCGGCAATACGCGGCTGGAACGGAATCTGGAGTTTGACGCGCCCGTTACGGCGCAGCGCTTCCGTCTCTACACCACTGATGAAACGGCACGCATCCGGGAGCTGGCGCTCTATCCGCCCACCTCCGACGGCCTGCCGGTGCCGTTCGGCATGGATCTGGATCTGAATATTGCCAAGCTGCGCCAGTATGCCGTTTCCTCGATCGACGGCGAAAACTATCCCGGCGAGGCGATCGACGGTTACGTTGATGATTTCTCCGCCTGGGCCAGCACCAATGCCGCCGGGCCGCACCAGTTTCAGGTACATTTCCCGCAGAACGAGCTGATCCGCGGCATCCATCTGTATTCCGGTTTTGAGGGGCAGACCGCGACCGTAATGGAAGACTTGACGGTGGACTACCATGATGGCTCCGACTGGGTCACTTTTCCCGGCGGCTCGGTTTCCGGCAATACCGACGGAGAGCTGAGCCTCTGGTTTGATTCCGCGGTTGCAGCCACCAAAGTCCGCGTCTATACAACCGACTCCAAACAGGCCGTGATTCGCGAGCTGGTCGTTTTCGCCGAAAACAGCGGCGACGAATATCCGCTTTGGACCGATGCGCTGGACGAAACACCGCCTTCCGAGAGCTTCCTTGACTACGAAGATTCCTACTACACCATCGAAAACCGCTCGGCCGGACTGAATCTGTCCACGTCCACCAACGGTTCTTTTACCACATCGGACGAGCCCTGGTTTCAGGTGCTGCTGAATATCGGGACGGACACCTATCGCCTAAGAAGCAAGGACAGCGAACGCTGTTTTGAAGTGTCGCTGGCTTCCACCAACGAAGGCGCGGCTATTGTTGAGGGCGACTATTCCGGTATGCCGCACCAGCGTTGGCGTCTGGTGGACACCGGCGACGGCAGCCATTTCCAGATGGTCAACGTATGGAGCGGGCTGGTGCTCGGTCTTGATGGCACAAACGTGGTGCAGCAGACCTCCTCTTCAGCAACCACCCAGCAGTGGGCCATCAACTACGAAACCCACTTCCCCAAGAAAGGGCAGGCGTCACATTTGCACTTTAACTATATGTTCGAGCCCGGCTGGGCTTATAACTGGCAGTATGATGACGAAAGCATGGTTGATGTCGGTCAGTATTATCCGATGCAGTGGGGCGGAATGGCCTCCAGTACCGCCGGTATCCTGCGTTATCAGCCGGAATGGTATGGTCGTGCCAACAACACCATTGCGCTGGGTTTCAACGAACCTGATCTTCACGACCAGTCAAATCTGGCTGAAGATACCGCGGCCTATCAATGGCCGCGCATGCAGCGCATGCGCCTGCCTCTCGGAGGACCTTGCCCGGCGAACTATCAGGGATCGTGGAGGCAGGGGTTTGAAGCGCTGGCCGAGGAAGAAGGACTGCGCTCCGATTATATGACCATGCATAATTATGCACCCAATGGTGCCCAGAGCGGCAGCCCGAGCACGCTGATCAACAAAATGCAGAGTCTGTACAACACGTATGGCAAGAAGATCATACTGACTGAATTTTCAACCCGCGACTTTGACGGGAACAAGACCTCCTGGAGCCGCAACCACAACTATAACTGGCTGGCGGAATTTATGTGGCGCGCTGAAAGTCTGAACTGGCTTAAGGGGTGGTCTCTCTTTGAGTGGGGATACGGAGGTAATGTAGACACAACCGATGGGAACGGCCCCGATGTGACCGCCATGAATTCGCCTAAGCTGGCATTGCATTACAGCAACGACAGCTCCGATCCCGGTTACGAGGATCTAATGGAGTGCGGCCTGCTGCTCGCCGGCTGGGACGGGGTTGATGAGGTTGTGGATGACAAGCCCTATATCATCCACAACAAAGGCCGCTTCCTGCGCCTGATCGATGATCCGGCCTCGAACGCGGTGACCTATGCCGACGTTACGCATACGGACCAGACCGAACAGTTTGTACTCAAGGCGGCGTCTTCAGGTACGAAATATATTGAGGGCCTCAGCAGCAGTCGCCGTCTCTCCTATGACGGTTCCAGCGTCGGACTTGCTGCCGCCGGCACCACGGGGGACAGCGTTGAATGGGAGCTGAACGAATACCAGCATGGCTGGTTCTACATCGATCACCCTTCAACCAGCAAACGTTTACGCATCACCGACGCGAATGTGATCACGGTCGATAATGATACGGCAACCTATGACAACTTGCGGTTCCGCTTCATTGTGCCTGCTGTGGAGTTTGTCGCCCCGGACGACGCGGAGGACAACGTGCTGGTCGGATACGACTTCGATGTGTCCAGTGATGCTCCGTATGTCGCATCGGTGGCATCTCCGGCTGTGAGCGTGACATCGCTGAGTTCCCCGATGGCCATCTCCGCTGTTTCAACGGTTGGTGACAACAGCGGGGTGGATGCGTTCGGGCTTGCATTCGGTAGTGCGGACGAGCTCGGCTGCATCGGCATCAGTGTGGATGACACCGCCAGCTCCAGCTTTGCCGGCGCGGTGGCCGCGGACGAATATATGAGCTTCACGGTCACGCCCGGCGATGACCGCACCCTGACCCTGTCGAGCCTTTCGTTCAAGGTGATCCTGAAAGCGACCACCTCGGTTGATGAGTATGCAGTTGCCGACTCCTCCGGCAACCTGATTGGCAGTGCCATCCAGATATCAAAGGTGGTGACAGACGGCCTCACGGATACGTACGAATCCGTAACGGTGGATTTGACCGGCACCACGTTAGAAACAATTACCGAGGCCACCGAATTCCGCATCTATGCATGGGGAAGGGGAACCACCTCCACCGGCGGCACGCTGGCCACATTCGACAAGCTCGTTCTGCGCGGAACCGCCGGGCCGGTTTTGGTCGGCTATGATTTTGACGAAGGTACTGTGGAAGCCACCGAGGTGCTTTCTCCGTCTGTGACCGCCACGGCATTCACCTCGCCGATGGATATTTCATTCCCGACCACGATCGGCGACAACAGCGGCGTGGATGCGGAGGGTGTGGCCTTGGGTAACTCAGGCACGTTCAGTTGCGTCGGCATCGGCGTTGATGATGCGACCACCGCATCGTTCGCGGCTGCGGTTGCCGGAGACGACTATATGACCTTCACCGTTACGCCCGATGCACAGGTTTCCCTCGATCTTGAAGCGATCACGTTTAAGGCCAGCAAGACGGCATCAACATCCGTGGATGAATATGCGGTAACGGATGAATCGGGCTCCCTGATCGGAAGCGCGGCAACCATCACCACCACTGGTCAAACGACGGCCTATCAGGCGGTGAGCGTGGATCTTTCCGGCAATCCTGCGTATCAGGGCCTCACCGAACCGGTAACCTTCCGCATTTATGCGTGGGGCCGGGGAACAACCTCGACGGGCGGAACGCTGGCGATGGTCGATAAAGTGACGCTGCACGGCAACATCGACTTTAACACGACACCGGTCGCCATGGCCCAAAGCGTGTCAACCGCGCCCAACACGGCCGTGGGCATTACACTGAGCGGCAGTGATGCCGAGAACGATTCTCTGACCTACAGCGTGGTGTCTGCTCCTGCCAACGGCACGTTAAGCGGCACCGCCCCCGACCTGACCTATACGCCGGATTCCAACTACAGCGGAGACGACTCCTTTACGTTTACAGTGGACGATGGGAATACGGTCAGTGACGTTGCCTCGGTGTCCATCAGCGTCAGCGCACCGATCAATATTACTCTGGTGGGTGATGGAAACGGATACGATGAAGCGAACACGGTTGCCTGGCGCTCGACCAATGTGGACAAGCTGTTCGACTTCGACAATGACGATGTTTACGGCACCGAAGGCCTCTTCTTTGCAGGTGACGCGGCGGACGGCAACGGCGGCGGAGGCCAGGGGTTTGCTCAACAGACGCAGGTCGACGCAGACTGGGCAACCTTCAACGCCGGGGCGAATTTGGCAAGCGTAGCAGAAGGAGCTACATACTCGTATGCCTTGATTGATGATCCGACCTTGGCAACCGGTCCGGATGTCGCGGACTGGAGCACCATTCGGTCTGGAGGGTTCGTTGCAACAACACCTTCCGGAGCCGGCAGTTGGTGTGAGCTGGTGACATTCGATATTGATGATACCACCCCAAGCCGGTTCCGTGTCGGCCTGATGGCGGGCAATCTGAATAACGAAAACTGGAACCCGTCGGGACTGCGCTTGTCGGTTGACGGTAGTACGCCTGTCGCAGTGACAGATCTTCCGGGTACGCCGGTCGCTCAGGCGGGCTGGGTCTTTTTTGATGTCGAACTCAACGGCAACACCAGCGGCACCTTCTCGATTGAGGGCCAGCGGCGGGCAACTACGCAAGGCGCGTCCCTCGGTGGTGTGACCTTCGATCTCCCGCAGGCCTCCAGTTATTCCCAGTGGGCTTCCGGTTATGGCTTGACCGGCGACGACGCGTTGGCGGGGGCCGATGCGGAGAACGGCGGGGCGGGCGACGGCTACGACAATCTGGCGGAATATGCCCTCGGAATGAATCCCGCCAATGCCGATGCCGGTTCGCGGGAATCTGTCGGTACTGCGACCGGTGGCGGAACCAACTGGTTTGAATACGTCCATTACCGCCGGTCAGATTATGCGGCGGAGGGCTTATCCTATTGGCTGATCGATACGACGGATCTCATCTATGGAATCCCCGTCACCAATGGGCAGGATCAAATCCTCGTCGGCCCGGCGATCGATGGCTACGAGCCGGTCACCAACCGCTACGAGGTCGATTCCGAGGTTAAATTTATCCGGCTCGAAATCCGGCAGGACTGAGCGCGGCAGGTCTGCTCGAAGGGGTCATTCAGGCATAGGTATAAATGGCTATATGCAGAATGCGGGACTGCGTATTTCGGTGGACAGCGGTGCACCCGCTGAGGTGACGGGCCTGACCGGTACGGTCGCTCAGGCAAATTCTGTCTTTTCGGATCTCAACCTCAACGGCGCAACCAACGGAACCTTTTCCATTGAGAGCCAGAGGCGCGCCTCGACGCAGGGTGCTTCGTTCGCCGGCGTGACGTTTGATGGCACCTCCGCGGTCGATTGGCCCGGCGGGGAGCTTGAGCTGGATCAGGATTCGCTCTCGCTGGATCTGGTTGCCCGGATACAAGTACCAATGCCATCATCAATGCGCTCTATGTGGAGGGCCCGGCCGCGACCGATGTTCAAGTCATTTCTGCGGTGGCGAAGGCCGGCTTCAGCGCGTCCTATGTCAGCAACACGCGGGGAACCACCGGCTCAATGAGGCCATTACGGTCACCTTTGACAACACCTCCATCGGCCTGGCAAACGGCGAGAGCACAAATTTCACACCGGTGGTCACCTGAACCGAGATGGGTTCGGGGGTAACCAACACGACGGAAGCGACGATGGTCGTCACCTGAACCGAAGCTGGATCCGGCGTCACCAACACCTCGGAAGTGGCATTGGGTGTCACCTGTAATAATGATTCGCAGGTTACTGACCTCTGGACCATCGGCATCGACTTCGGTGCGACCGCTTCGACTGAGCCAAGTAACACTTGGATGGGGGTAATGAAACGACTCCGGGACTTGCCGCGGACGACGTTGTGACTCTTTCGTCACTCGTCGATACCGCGAATGATGCCGTATCCGGCGTGGAATTCTCCGTATCGAACGCTACGGGTCAGATTGCGTGGGACTTCTCTGGAGGCACCGCCGGTGGCAACACTAACGAAACAATTATTACGGACGCCAGCGTGTATGGCGATGGCCTCATTTCTAATGATAAATGGAATCGGCCAGTAACGGGGGGGCGATTACTTTGTGTTCACATTCTCCGGTTTGGATGACAGCCTTAAATACAACCTTGTTGGCGGATGGGACAATGATAACGGCAACTTTAATACCGTCTGGGAGGCCGATAGGCAGAGCGTAACGATGTATCCTGAATATAAAACGCTTGAGGGGCTCTCCTCGGATGGCAACGGCAATCTGGGAATTATTGTAACAGGTCAAGGTGATGCCGGGCATATTACGGTAGCTGCTTTGACTCTGGAAGCTGTTCCGGAACCGGCGACGCTGGGATTGGTTGCAGCATTCGGCGGTGGGATTCTGTTTATCCGCCGTCGTATCATGCTCTAATCTTGAAGGGGTTTTTCGAATGCGCCGCTTCTGACCGAGGCGGCGTTTTTTTGGCCCTGGCAAAAAATATGGTGATGAGAATCAAGCTGGGTGTCTTCAGCCCCAATGTTTTTTTGGTAGATTTTGAAGAGACGGAAGGCTTGGTGCGGCATCCTGAAAAAAGGGGATGCACTAAGCTTCCGGATTTATTATTATTGCCCATTTAAGTGGGAAAAGGAGTCCGGATGAATACGTGTTGTCAATTGATGTTGTCGCTTTCTGTCGCGCTTACTTGTTGTCTTTCCGCGTCGGCGGTGGAAGTCGCGAAGCCGAAAGCGCCGTATGATGGGAGCTGGGAGTCGCTGCAGAAAATGCCGGTGCCGGCCTGGTTTGATGACGGCAAGATTGGTATCTTCATCCACTGGGGGCCTTACAGCACGATCGGCTATCGCAAAGGCGGGCGCGGTTACTCAGAGCATGTGCCCAAAATGATCTATCGCGATCCCCAGCACTATTATCCTTACGTGAAAGAGCGCTGGGGCGCGACTCCGCCGGAGTTCGGTTACAAGGATATGATTCCCGAATTCAAAGCGGAAAAGTGGAATCCTGCGGAGTGGGCGAAGCTGTTTAAAGAGGTCGGTGCAACCTATGTGGTGCTGACGGCCGAGCATCACGACGGCTGGGCCAACTGGGATTCAGACCTCACGCCGTGGAATGCTGTAGACAAGGGCCCGAAGCGCGACCTCGTTGGTGATCTCGGCAACGCCGTGCGCAAGCTGGGGCTGAAATATGCGCCGTCCTATCACCGCGAACGGCACAGCTCGTTTTTTGCTGAAAAACTCTATGTCGTTAATGCCGAGCCCCTGCCGGATATTGTGGAAGAGATCAAACGCGTTCCCGAGGCGGCCTCCCTCTATGGTCCCTTTGGGTTCTCGAAGAAATATGTCGACGACTATGTGGCGCGCTGGAAAGAGATTCAGGACAAATACCATCCCGACATGCTGTGGGTGGACGATTTCCCGATCTATACCCGCGACGGTAATCAGGTGCGTAAAGGCAAGGCCAAGCCGATCATCAAATATTTTGACGATCAGGTTCGCGGCATGATCACCGATTTCATGAACGACGGTGCGGCCCGCGGGCAGGCGGTCTATTGCAACAACAAAGGCAAAAACCGCAACTGGCCGGACGGCGTCGGCTGTTTGGAAAAGGATAACCTCAAGCTGAAGGTGATCGGCCCCAAATGGCAGAGCTGCACAACCTTCGGTACATCCTTCGGTTATCTGGAGGGCGATACCTATAAGACCGTTGAGGGCGTTATTCACGAAATGGTTGAGGTGATCAGCCGCAACGGCAATTTCCTGATCAACATCGGCCCGCGCGCCGACGGAACGATTCCGGAGCCGCAGATGGAGCGGCTGCGCGCAATGGGCGACTGGCTGCGGATCAACGGCGACGCCATCTACGGCAGCCGCTACTGGAAAGAGTGCGACCAGAAAGCTGATCACCTTGCTTTTACAACGAACGGCAAAAAGCTCTATGCGATCAAACTGCACAAACCGGAAGCTCCGTTCACGATTGCCGGAACGGCCAGTTGGAGTGCGGATCAGATTCAGGGTGTTCGGCTACTTGGCTCGGTTGCTGACGTGGCCTGGACGATGACGTCTGCCGGGCTGCGGATCACGCCGCCGGCCGATCTCGGAGGCAGCCAGTATGCCTGGTCGTTCGAGATTGTCACCGATGCCGAACAGCATCATCCCAACGTCATCGTGACGGATGCGGGTAAAGCGCTGAAGGGCACCAAAAAAGTCGATCTGGACGGGAAGCACAAATGATGAAAATGCTTCTCTTTGTGGTCGGGGCTCTTACTGCTGTAAACGCAGTTGCCCTTGAGCCGCTGATTGATTCGACGGATGTCTTAATCGAACGCAACACGAAGCGGTTGATTGCAAAAGCGGATGTTAATCAGGACGGAAAAATCCAGAAGGCGGAAGATGCAAAGCGCTGGAAACGGAATGCGCGTTACGACAAAAATAAAGACGGCGCGCTGGATGCCGAAGAGCTGAAAAGCATTCCGGCAACCTATGTGGACAGCCCGGGAAAAAAGCTGTTGAACGTTTGCTTTAAGCAGACACCGCAGGGCGGTGTTTACCTGGACTTCTATTTCCCGGACGAGGACACGGGTGCGGAAAAGCCGGTGGTCATCTTTACACATGGCGGCGGATGGGCGGCCGGTAGTAAGACCAAGGCGGGATTCGGCTCATTTAATGACGTGCATCGGGCATTGCTGAAGCAGGGCTTCTGTGTGCTGTCCGTGGGCTACCGCAAGGTTAACAAGGGGGGCGATACGGCGATGCGCGACTGTGTGATCGACTCGAAAGATGCCCTTCGCTATATCTCCGCTTACCGGAAAGAGCTAGGAATTGATCCGGACAGAATCTATACTTTTGGCGATTCGGCGGGCGGGCATTTGGCTCAGATGGTGTTGCTGTCTTCGCCCGACAGTTTGAAAGGCGACCCCGAGCTCGCACAATATTCGTATAAAACCGTCGCGGGTGTTTCGTGGTATGGCCCCTGCGACTTTCAGGATATACAGCTGTTTAACCATGATGACCGCGAGAACTTCCGCGATCGTTTCGGCGCCCGGATTATGGGCGGCAACGCCAACCCGGAAGACAAAGAGAAACGCTATCGCCAGATGAGCCCGGTCAGTTATCTGACAAAGGACAGCCCGCCGCTGCTCATGATTCAGGGGGATAAAGATACCACGATTCCGGTGAAGCAGGCCTGGCGTATGCAGAAGGCACTCAAGACCATCGAGGCCCCGGTTGAAATTTTAATCGTCAAGAACTCAGGGCACAACTGGCGCAGTGTCGATGCGCCGATCGAACCATCACGCGATGAAATCGTCCAACGGACCATTCAGTTTTTTACGGATCATCAGTAGAGGGCAGACTCTGGCGGAAATCCTGGCATCCCGAAAATTGAGGATGCTTCGGTCTGCCTTTGTTTTCTACACTGATAAATGATTTGGGAATGGAGTGCACGTCTGCGAATTATTGGAATGAACTGATGAGAAAACCTATGAATACTCGAAATACTGTTGCAGCGATGATGATAGCCGGCGCCAGCGGGCTTTACGGCTCTCAAGTGCATGCTGCAAGCACGAAACTCCCGGTGGTGAGCTCGGCGAAGCCCAATATCATTTTTATTCTAGCGGATGACCTCGGCATGCAGGATGTCGGCTTTATGGGCAGCAAATATTTTGAGACCCCGCATCTGGATGCGCTGGCCGGACAGAGCATGGTGTTCAATCAGGCCTACATGTATCCGACCTGTTCGCCGTCGCGCGCGGCCATCCTGACCGGCAAGCAGTCGTTCCGCACCGGTTGCTACACCGTGCCGGTGCTGGAGAAGGGAAACAGCAATGACAATATTTTTTCCAAATGGACCGTCGATGCCGAACATCCAGTTTATGCAAAGCCGCTCAATGAGGCCGGCTATAAGCTGATCCACCTCGGCAAGTGGCACATTGTCGGCCCGAATCCGGATCAGGAGACCGCACTTCCGTTTAAGAAAAAACTGTCGCAGCCGCGAAACGGCGATCTGAGCTGGCTCGCCGCACACCAGACGCCGGAAATCCAGCAGTACTATCCGATTGGCCGCGGATTCCACGAAAACGTCGGCGGCACCTGGTGGGGCGATCCGGCGCGCGGGTACGACAAGGGCTACAGCGCGCCGGGCGGAGGTTATGTCGCCCCGTTCAAAAACCCCTTTATTACGGACAAAGATGGCGATGAATGGCTGACCGACCGACTCACGTCCGATGCGATCGACTTCATGGAGCGCCACAAAAACGAACCATTTTTTGTCAACCTGCATTACTACGCGCCGCACAGGCCTTCCGTTCCGCGCAGCGAGGAATCGCTGGCGCACTTTATGAACAAACCGGGCGACCCCGCAACTGGGCAGGGGATTGCGAAGAAGAAAGGGAAGAAAGGCGGCGGCAAAAAAGAGATTGCCGCCTACGCCACCATGGTCCAGTCGCTCGATGAAAACATTAACCGGATCACCGACTGGCTCGACCAGGCCGGGCTGCGCGAAAACACGGTCATCATCTTTACCTCCGATAACGGCTTTAACGGCCTCCAGAGCCGCAACCAGAATGTGCGCGGAGCCAAGGGAAATGTTTACGAAGGTGGAATGCGTGTTCCGGCATTGGTTAACTGGCCGAAGAGCGTCGCGCCAGGACGCAGCGACGAGCCGATCCATGGTCTCGATTTTTTCCCGACATTCTTGGATTTGGCGGGTGTTTCGGATTACACGGGCACGTTGGACGGCGACAGCCTGTTGCCGTTGCTGACGGGCAAACCGATGAAAGACCGCTCCCTGTTCTGGCACCTCGCCAGCACCTATAAAGATCCGCCCTGTACAATCATCCGCAAAGGCGACTGGAAACTGATCCAGTTTCTGAAAGAGGGCAAGGTCGAGCTGTACAACCTGAAGAATGATCTCAAGGAGAGCCGCAATCTGGCGTCTGCAAACCCTGAAAAAGCGCAGGCGCTGCTCAAAGAACTCGCCGCCTGGCGCAAAGCCAACAGCGTTTCCCTCCCGCCGAGCTCCGTGCTGGAGTTTTAATCGGGTATTAACCATTGGGACACGGAGACTCAGAGTTTTTCAAGGCTCGGAAGCTCTCTGTGCTCTCTGTGGTGAGGACTTTTTCCATGGTTTGGAAATGATATGGGTGCAGGTTCAGCCTGCTTCCACGGTTCGGAAGAGGCATCCTGAAAAATAGGGATGCACTGAGTTTTAAGGGTTTTATACTATCGAACGCTGTTTGGGAAAACAGACGGGGACTGGCCTGTTTGCTATAGGAGAAGTTGCGTGATGAAAATGAAATATAAAGCTCTGTTGGGGATGCTGCTGGTTGCTGTTTCGGTCGCCTCGGCCAATGAGCGCTATGTGCTGCAATACGATGCGCCGGCCAAAGAGAACCCGGCCGGCAAGGGCAGGAAAAAGAAGGGCCTGGGATACATCCAGACGGCGTTGCCGCTGGGCAACGGCCGGCTGGGCGCGATGTTTTCCGGCGGCATTGACTCCGAGCACCTGCTGATCAACGACATTACGCTCTGGATGAATGCGAAACGGGGCATGGATGAAGTGTCCCAGTCCGGCACGCGCAGGGTGGATCCAAAGGATTTTGAGAAGGTTCGCAAAGCCTACCGGGATGGGAAATACGGCACCAGAAAGGGCGCTATGGAGAGCTTGGCCACGGAATACCTGAGCACCAGAGAGCCGCTGGGAAATTATGCGCCGTTTGCGGATGTGTTTATCTCCACGGGACACGATCCGGCCGCGGTCAGCGGCTACCGCCGCTCGCTCGACTCGTTCACGGGCTTGGGATCGGTCAGCTATTCGATCGGCAAGGGGACGTTCACCCGGGAATTTTTCTGCAGCTATCCGCACGATGTGGTGGTGGCCCGCTATACGGCCGAAGGCGCAAAGCTTGAGCTGACGATCAAAACCTCCACCAAGCACAAAGGCGCACAGGTGCAGGCCAAAGGCAATCGGATTGTCCTGACCGGCGCCGCAAAGATGGTGCAGGATAATGTGGAGTTTATGCAGCTGATTCAGATTGATGCCGGCAAGGGAAGCGTGAAACCTCAGACGGACGGTTCCGTGAAGGTGTCGGATGCCGACGAGGTGACCATTATCCTGGCGGGCTACTGCGATTATCTGCCGGTCTATCCGTCGTTCAAGGGGCGCGACTTCAAAGGCGACTGCGAAAAGACCGTTGCGGCGGCGGTCGCGCTTGGGGTTGATGCCCTCAAGAAAGCGCATGTCGACGATGTGTCGGCGCTGATGAAGCGTTGCCAGCTGGAGCTCGATTTCACGCCGTCCGGCAAAACAACGGATCAGCTGGTGAAGATATCGAGCCTGGAGCTGGAAAACCTCTATTTCAACTACAGCCGCTATCTGCAGCTGAGCTGTTCTCGCGGCGCGCCGGTGCCGTCCAACCTTCAGGGACTTTGGAATGAGGATCTCAAGCCGGCCTGGAACTGCGACTACCACACCGACATTAACGTGGAGATGAATTATTGGATGACGGATCCCGCTAACCTATCGGAATCCTTCCGTCCGTTCGTGGAATGGATGAAAATCCTGGCGGAATCGGGTGTCCACACCGCCCGTGAAACCTTTGGCATTGAAAAGGGCTGGAGCGTGGGGCTCAACGGCAATGTCTTCGGATTTGCCGCGCAGAATGTGCACGGCCGGCGCAACCAGCAGGGCGCGCACTGGCTCGCCCAGAACCTATTCGATCACTATGCGTTCAATCAGGACCGCGCCTATCTCGAAGAGATCTATCCGATCCTGAAAGGTGCGGCCGAATTCTTTGTCGAGTTTCTCGCTCCGTGGAAAGACGGCTCCCTCGTGGTCTATCCGACCTGGTCGCCGGAAAACACATTTCTCGCCACGGAGTTCAGCAAGCTGAATAAGCAGACCTATGGCGCCGCCTGGGACCAGCAGTTGGTGCTGAACCTCTTCACGGACTGCATTGAAGCGTCCACAGTTCTGAGGCGCGACGAAACTTTTCGTAAAACGCTGCAAGACATGATTCCGAAACTCTGCCCCCAGAAAATCGGGCAGTACGGTCAGTTGCAGGAGTGGCCGGAGGACTGGGACAGCCCGAAAGACAAGCACCGCCACATCTCGCACCTGATTGCCCTGCATCCGGGCCGTGACATTTCTCCGGTCGCTACGCCGGAGCTCTATGAGGCCGCGCTGGTGACCATGAAGCACCGCGGCGATGAATCCACCGGGTGGAGCTCGGGCTGGAAAACCTGTTTCTGGTCGCGCCTGCACAACGGCGACCGGGCGCACAAAATCTACAAGTTCCTGACCTCCAAGCGGGCGTATCCAAACCTGTTCGACTTCCATCCGCCGTTCCAGATTGATGGAAACTTTGGCGGGGCTGCGGGCGTTTGCGAAATGCTGCTGCAGAGCCATCTGCGCAGCATCGATAACAGCGCGAAAACCATCGACCAGGCCGCTTTCGTGGCCTACGAAAAAGACCCGAAAAATCCGAAACATTTTGTGGCGGTGGCGCCGGATGAAGCGCTGGCCGAAGCGCCCTACATCCTGCACCTGCTGCCCGCGCTTCCGTCGGCCTGGCCGAACGGCAAGATCAGCGGGCTCAAGGCGCGCGGCGGCTTCGAGGTCGATATCGAGTGGAAGGGCGGGAAGCTTGTTCAGGCGACAATCCGCGCCAATCGCGACGGCTCGTTCCGCATCTATGCGCAGGATAAACTGAGCGACGTGCTTTCGCTCAAAAAGGGCGAGTCGAAGGCCTGGGCAGGTTCCATGTGAAACACACTTTTTCACCGGTTTTTGACGGGATAACAGGATGATCCGGATCAGGATCATGTACGTCCTGTTATCCGGTCTGAAATAACATTCGCTGCGGGGTCGGCATCCTAATTTTTGTGGATGTGAAAACTTCAGGAAACAGGTGTAACATTCGGGGTTGATCGGGCTTATGCGTTGAGGATCCCACTAATGAAGCGAATTCTGTTATCACTCCTGGTTTTTGCCGGTGCCGTGCAGGCGGATGTGCTGGCGGGCTATGACTTTGACGCGGGGGATGAAGACGGCACGCTGGCGGCAACGGCCGAGGGGGCGAATGTAACGGCCTCCTCTTTCGGAACAGGGATCGGCCTCAGCAACAGCCTGAACACCTCTTTTGCACCCGATGACGGCCTCGATGCGGAAGGCAATGCCTTCGGAACGGTGAACCTTCTCGCGTTCGGGGGCACGCAATCGGAGTTCGGTTTTGCCGATATGGGGGACACCAACGATCTCAGCCGGGCGATCCAGGCCAATGAATATATGGAATTCACCATCAGTCCGGATGCCGATTATAAACTGCATCTGGAGCGTTTAACGTTTCGAACCTTTGTTGAAGAGGTGACGGCATCGGCGGAGCGCTGGGCGCTGTTTTCCTCGCTGGATTCGGTTGTGAGCGGCAATGAAATTGCGGCGGGGCAGACGACTGATGCAGGCCGCTGGACCAATGAGTCCAATTATGTGTCAGTCGATTTGTCGGCGGACAAGTTCCAGGGGTTGGAAGAAGCCATTACCTTCCGCATTTATGTCTATGGCGGAGGCGGAGCGACCAATTCCGCGACCGTGTTCGATAAGGTGGTGCTGAACGGAACGACGAGCGATAATTCGATTCTGGTCGGCTATGATTTTGATGCCGACGCGTCCGATCAAAGTGCTGCGACAACGATTGCCGACGAACTTACGGCGAGTCCGTTGACGTCCCCGATGGGTATTGAGTTTGTCGCGACGGTCGGCGATAATAGCGGGATGGGCGCCGGCGGGGTTGCTTTCGGCAGCACAAACACGCTTGGGTGTGTCGGCATCGGGGTGGACGCTGCGACCGCATCTTCTTTCGAGGAGGCGGTTGCCGGGAATGACTATGTCACCTTTACGGTTACGCCCGACGACGGGGCGGGGTTCCATCTGAGAAAAATTTCATTTAAGGCCGCCAGGGAACATGAGAACTCGGTCGATGAATATGCCGTCACGGACGGATCGGGCACCTTGATCGGCAGTCCGGGAATCATCACCAATGTCGTCGGCCTGACCGGGAGCTATGACGGGGTGAGCGTGGATTTAACCGGTACGGATTATGAGTTTATATCCGAGGCCGTGGAATTCCGCATCTATGCCTGGGGGCGGGGAACGACCCAAACGTCCAGCACGCTGGCGGCGATCGATAAAGTGGCGCTGCACGGAGCCGCCGTGAATGATTCGGGGCGAAACAGCCATTTCTGGATAACCTTGAAGCCGCAGGCCGGGACGGAATATGGAGCCGATTCCGATCTGACCATGGCTAACGGATACCGCAGCGTGAATCTCAGTTCGCCCGACCTTTCCTGCACGCGACTGGATAACGGCTCCAACTGGGTCTATCAGATCACCTGGACCGGCAACAACCTGCTGGGCGGCGATGAAGCGGAACCCCTCGCATTCAATGTGGTGGTCGATGCCTTTAAAGATGCAGATTATGACTGGGCCAATGCCTCGGTAACGTCGCTCGGCACGGCATCGACTCCGACGGACATCGACAACCGCTGGGGGGTCGGAACGGATTTTGATTTCGATATCGCCGAGTCAATCCGGATGACCCTGCAGGACTTTAGGGTGGACGGGGGCGACCTTGCGGCGAACGGGCTTTTGCTGGCGGAAGATGGTTTTACCACGATGCACGTCGCCGAGACGAAGGGCGGCAACGGCCATAAAATGATTTTTTGGGTGGGAACGAACCTGACGAGAGCAAGCTTCCTGACGCCTACGGAAATTTATGCGGTCAGCGGGGACTCCTTTTCCGTGACCGGGGCGGGCAGCAATACCGGCGGCAAACATTTTGCCATTGAGCAGGTTAAATTCAGTTTTATTGTGAGAAATCCGGCGCTGACGGTGGAGGATCCGGACAACCCCTTCGCGGATATATCGGGCGGGCACTCGTACGGAGCAACCCCTTACGAGCCGACGACGTCGAACAAGCTCGCCCAGGCGTTTCCAAAATTTTCCTGGGATCGCATTCCGAGAACCATGCTGATTCGCAACGGGAGTCAATCTTTCACAGCGGATGAAGCGAGGCGCATTGCCAACCGCTATGATTTTGTCGTACTGGAAAAGGCCAACGGGAGTATCCAGGGCTATTATGAAAAGGCCGCGGAACTGAAAAGCTACAACCCCGATATCAAAGTGGTCTTCTACTGGAACTCACGAATTTTTTACGGAAGCTTCGGGATCGATGCGGCGATCTATGAGCCAGACAACTGGGCGGCATGGATTCACCCCACGTATGAAATTCGGGGCTGGCCGACCTATGAACGGAACAATCCCGACTTTGTCGACTGGTGGGCGGGGAGCTGCCACAAAATCATGGGGCTGGAGGAAGGCTATGCCACGGATGGCGTCACGCCGTTTCAGGATTTCGAGAACTGGGAACACGGCTCTCCGATTGACGGCTACTTTATCGATAAGACCGGCGTTCCCGTCAGCATGCTGCAGCCGGCGTATGAGGGATCTGCAGACTGGAATTTCTGCATGAACAACAATGGCGGCAACCGGTCGCGCCAGCCGTACCTGGATGGAACCTATTGGGAAGGGTATACGTCGGGCGGGAGCCCGGACGGCATCGCAAAGGCCATTGCCATCTCTAAGGAAAGCGGGAAAAACCAGAAGCTGACGATGCTCAGGAATCCTTCCGATGCCAGCTCCAACCGGCGTGAAATGGAAGATCACGTGGATAACACACTCGCCTATTATTTGGCCTATGCGGAAAAGTATGCCTATTTTTACCGTCAGAAAACCGTCGATGCCTCGGCTGCGGACTGGCAGTGGATTACGGACTACTATGACCAGTTTAACCGGCCGCTGGGCGCCCCGCTCGGCGACGCCGTCAAAGACGGTTACATCTATTCCCGCAGCTTCGAGCGCTGCGACCTATACCTTGATTTGAAAACCGATTCCGGCGGCAAGTTCAGCCGAATCCTGTGGAAGAATGATATCGGCCGCCCGGCGCTGGCCGGCAGCGGAGCTTCCAATACGGATGACATCTACACGCTTCAGGGGAGCGGAAACATCTCCGGCAACGCAGACAATTTTTTCTACCTCTCCGACCTGCATTATGGAAACGGAACAGTCACGGCCCGAATCGATTCGTTGTCCGCATCCAACGCGGCGGCTAAAGCGGGTATCATGTTTCGCGAGCGGAACGAGCCGGCAACCACATACTCGGATTGGGCGGAGGATTACACCGCCGCTTACAGCAATGGCACCATCCTTGCCTCCGGCGCCCGCACGGTTGCGCTGCTCCGCGATGCGGCGGGGCAGATTCAGATGGTTTTCCGCCCGGCGACGAACGGCATGCTGCAGACCGCGGGAACCGTGGATGCAGGTTATGGGCCTTATGCCAGGCTGGTTCGCAGCGGGGACACCTTCACCGGGCAGTGTTCCCCGGACGGAACAACCTGGACCAATATCGCGCAGGTCACCCTTTCGATGGCTGAAAAAGTCGAGATGGGCATGGCCGTTACATCCGGCGATAACGCCGTCCTCGCGAAAGCAACCTTCAGTGATTTTTCACGCGCTGAATCCGAGCCGAAGGCCGATGCGCAGTCGGTGACACTTGACGAAGATACGTCGGTAGGGATCATCCTGACCGGTTCGGATTCCGTCGGCACCACCAACCTGACCTTTACGGAGGTCTCTCAGCCTGCCAGCGGCACGCTGAGCGGGACTGCCCCGAACCTGAACTATACGCCGGATACAAACTATTGCGGCGCCGATTCGTTCACCTTCAAGGTGAATGACGGCTTTGCCGACAGCGCCGCCGCCACCGTTTCAATTACGGTTGATCCGGTCAATGATGCGCCGGTCGCCGAACCGAAAAATGTGACAACCCCGACGGATACCCCCGTTGCAATTCTGTTGACAGGCAGTGATCCCGACGGCACGACGAATCTGACCTATGCGGTGGTTGATGCTCCGGCGAATGGTGCGCTCTCGGGAATTGCTCCAGACCTGACCTACACGCCGACAAACGGTTATACAGGAAGGGACCGCTTTACCTACACGGCCATCGACGCAGAGACGAACAGTGCCCCGGCCACAGTATCCATTCTTGTTGTCAACACAGCAACCGATGTCATAGCCGGTTATGATTTTGACGATGGTACGAGCAATGCCACTCAGGCTGTAACGGTCAAGGATGCGAATGTAACGGCCACTGATTATACGACGGGGGCCGGCCTTAATGATGTGGTTAACCTGGCAAACGGCAACAGCAACTACAGCAATCTGGATGCGGAAGGAAACGTGTTCGGAACGGCAAACGGCTTTGAGTTCGGCAGCGCGCGATCCACCTTCGGCTTCACCGACATGAACAATGCCAATAACCTCGACCTGGCGATCAGCAGCAATGACTACATGACGTTCACTGTCGCACCGACGAACGGCTATGATTTAGACCTGTCCCGCTTCACGTTCCGGACACGTGTTAACAATGTGAATAACTCGGCGGAGCGTTGGGCACTGTTTTCTTCCGTAGACGGTTTTACCAACGGGGCTCAGATCGCCGTTGGGCGAACTACGACCATCAGCACCTATATCAGCAACGTGGTCGACCTGACCGATTCAAAATATCAGGATCTGAATGGCGCCACCGAGTTCCGGCTTTATATCTACGGAGGGAATGCCAGCAGCAGTTCAGCCACCCTGTTTGACAAGGTGATCCTGCACGGTTCGGCAGGTGTGGTGGCGGCTCCGGTCGTAGGGGATTTCGAGATCGGTGTGGTCTCGGGTAGCCTGACGCTGAGCTGGCCGGCCGTGTCCGGGGCATCCTACGGCGTGATGGCGACCACAAACCTCGTTGACGGACCGTGGACCAACATCCTTACAGGTGTTGCAGGTCTTGACGGCGTGCTTTCCGTAACGAACACCCCCACGGAGGATCGGCAATATTTTCGTGCCTATGTCGAGGACTAGATGCATAAACCAAAGATGAGAATTAAAAACATACCTCAGTTGCTGGGCATAGCGCTGCTGGCGGCCGGCACCGCGCCGGCGGCCGATTATTATGTCGCTGCCACCGGCGGCGACACAAACGCCGGCACGCGGTCGGAACCTTTTGCGACCATTCAGCATGCGGTGGATCAGTTGGGAGCCGGTGATACCTGTTTTATCCGCGGCGGCACGTACCGCGAGACGATTGATTTGTCGGGCGTGGCCGGCGTCTCCAACAGTCCAATCACCCTGACCGCCTATCAGGATGAAACCGTGATTCTGGACGGCACGACGGCGATCACCAACAGCTGGACGCTGGACGAGGGCAATGTTTACAAAACCACGGTGAGCGGGGATGTCACCCAGCTGTTTGTCGACGGGGAGATCATGACGCTGGCGCGCTATCCCAACGCCCCGGTTTTTTCGGACACCTGCTGGAACGGAGGGCGTCTCGCGCAGGATGCGGGATCGAGCAACGGCACGGTGATTGATGCGGCGCTGGCCGAGACCGGAATCGCCTACAACGACTGCGTGGCGATCATGACGTTCGGCAACCACGCCACGGGCGCCCGGCTGGTCGAGAACCACACCGCCGGCTCCAACAGCTTCAATTATGCGACGTTGACTAAGTATAAAACGCAGGATCTCTATTTTTTTGAAGGCGGGCTGAACAATGCCGAGCGGGTGCTGCTCGATACGGCCGGGGAGTGGGCCTACGACGAGTCCACAAAAACCCTTTACCTCTGGGCCGATGACGGACTCGATCCCTCCGAGCGCGATGTCTTCGCGAAGGGCACCAATGCCTATGCGATGGTCGGCGATGCGGATACCCGTGATGTGGTGATCGACGGGATCGACTTTTTTGCAACGGCCTTTTACCTCGAGTCATCTGACCGCATCACGATCCGGAACGGCAGTTTTGATTATTATACCGCCTCGCAGCGGTCGCTGGGCAGCATTGAGCCGCCGCAGACCGCGTTCATTGACGGCAATGCATCGAACCTGTGCGTCGATGTGACGGTCTACAACTGTACGTTCCGCTATGCCGACGGCGGCGGGCTGTGGGTCGACCATGCGGAAAACCTGCTGCTTGAAAACAACCTGTTTGCCGACATTGACTATGCGTGCGTGGATCCCAGCGACATCACTGATTCGGAGCTGTTCAACCTAACCAAAGGCACGATTCCGATCCGGAAATCGCGGGATACGCTTTTTCGGCGCAACACGGTGCGGCGGGCGGGAAGCGCCCAGGGGGTGGCGATCTCGCTTTATGATGAGGCCGAAGGCCGGCCGTGCCTGCTGGAGTACAACTACATAACGGGTTGTGCGAGGCGGGAGTCGGATGGAGCGGCGTTCCAAATTCCCGTGGACCACGGGACGCACTCGACCACCCGCTTTAACTGGTTTGAGGGGAATCATCAGCGCGACTTTAGGTATGACGGCCCCGACGGCGCTCCGCTCGGCAACATCTATCGCAATGTGGCCCTGGCGCGAAACGGCAAGGTGATCGCGGCGGAGGGGGAGGGCTTCTGCCTGAAGGGAAACAACCACGAGGTCTACAACAACGTCGGGGTGTATCAGGAGTGCGAAATCTGGACGCCGGGCAATGCGAACTCCGCCATCATCAACAATGCCGCCGACCGCTTTGTTCCCGATCCGCTGCCCGCAGGGGCGACTGATAATTACGTTGGTGACACATCGAGTCTTCTGTGGCTGCTGCGCGATCCGGACAACCGGGATTTTCGTCCGCGGGCGGGGTATACCAACCTGATTGACCGCGGCACGAATGTCACCTGCGATATCAACGGCGAAACGGTGGATGTGACTGCGGGTTATCTGGGCGCCGCGCCCGACATCGGCGCCTATGAAACCGGAGACAGCACGTACTGGATTCCCGGACGACAGGAGGCGCAGGCGTCCATGCCGGTTCCGCGCGCGGACGCGAAATATGTCCGGACCGATGCCGACCTGATGTATCTGATCGGGTTGGGCGGCGAAAGCGCGAACATCTATTTCGGCACGAGTTCGAACGCGCTGACTTTCCTGACCAGCCAGACCGCCCCGACAAACATCGTGGAGCTTGCGAACCATACCACGCTCGATGACAACACGACCTATTGCTGGCGCGTCGATACCGTGCTGGCCGACCATTCCGTGGTGACCGGCGAGGTGTGGTCGTTCACCACGATGATCGACCGCGAATTCCTGCCGTGGACCACCCGCTCGATCGCCAACGCCGACTGGACGCAGAATACCATCAGCAGCAATTTGGTTTACGGCAACCATGACACGCTCCACTCAAGGCGGGCGCTGGTGTACTCCACCAATTCCTACCAGTCGGCCGGCGGATTTAGGCTGACGGTCGGCTATACAACCGGCACCATTGAAAAGGATCTGTCGCACAACTTATCCTTCGGATTAATCCGCACCGATACCGATCTGGCGAGCTATACAGGCTACAGCCCGTTTTTCAGGGAGACAGGGGTTTACAGCCTGGGGGTGAACGTTGTCGCAAACGGAGACGGATCTACGCAGGGGCTGAACTTTAGCGATGGTTCATCGGTCATGACGCTGGATCAATCGGGAGACCATGCCCAGTTCGGCGATTACGAAAAATATGAGTTGATGGATTCCAACGTGGTGGTTATTGAGATTGGTCCCGACGGGGCTTGGATCTATTCGATCAACGGCATCACGGAAGCGTCCGGCGTGATCTCCGGCGGATTTGACCTGACCCAAAGCTACCGCGCCGCGGTCTATGCCCGCGATGACAACGGCGGCGGCAAGGCGATTCAGCATATCTCGCTGGAGCTGCTGGAAGAGCCCGTCACGTTTGCTTCGTGGATTTCCGGCCATGGCCTGACGGGCGACGATGCGCTGGCGGGTGCCGATCCCGAAAACTGCAGAGAGGGCGACGGCTACGACAACCTGGCGGAGTTTGCCCTCGGCATGAATCCCACCAACTCGGATGCCGGTTCCAGGGAATCCGTCAGCACTGTGGTCGCCGGCGGAACAAACTGGTTCGAGTATGTCCATTACCGCCGGTCGGATTATGAAGCGCTGGGTTTGTCTTATCTGCTGATCGACTCAACGAGTTTGATGAATTCCGTTGGTTCTACCAATACACAGGATCAAATCTTCGTCGGCCCGGCCGTCGGGAACTATGAATCTGTCACCAACCGCTACCAGACCGAAGGTTTCGCAAAGTTCATCAGGCTCAAAATCAGGCAAGACTGATCTTAACAGGGTGTTGCGACTGCTGTTCCCCGGTAACCATTCGATCGGCTAGGTGGGCGGTATTGCTGGTTTGTGGTAACTTGACAATATTTGATGAGTCATGTTTGCGGGAAGGACTGTGTTGCCGCCCGCTCGCCGTAGAACCAGGAAGTGGTATAAAATGAGGCATCTGCTTGAATTGACGTTGGTGACGTTGCTGGCGGGATCGTCGGCATGGGCCGCAGTCACCTTCAAGGCCGATTTCGAGTCGGGAACGGCCGCGAATGTCGGTACGATTACGTATAACGCGGGTTATAATGTTCAGGTGCCTGTTACCAGCGGGCCGGATGCAACTTTGGGGAGCTATGCGCTTTATGCAGACCCCCCGACGGACGGCAGTGCCGCCACAGAGATCACGCTGACACCGACGGCTGCGGCAACGCTGAGCGGCGGTCAATCGGCTGTTGTGTCGCTGGATTTTTTGATTCGGCGTACAAATGGAGCGATCAAAAGTCACTATGTGACCGGCTATGATTCCGACGACAACATCATTTTTCAGTTTGTGCTGGGAGAAAATAATGAATTTGGAAACGGCGGTGGTGATCGCCAGCGGCCCGGATACGCCGACAGCACCGGAGCCTATACTTTTTCCGGCCTGATTGATTCGGGCGTGGTTCCCGGAAGCTATTGGTTTGGCAATGACTCGAGTCCTGCGGGCCTTGACGGCTCTAAAGATGCGCATTTTGACATCACGGTGACCTCCAGCGGGTGGTCCGTTTATAATTTGAAAAAGGATGGATCCACCTTTGGACAGACCACCACACTGTCTACCTACGATGGCGGTATGTTTACGGAGCTGGCTTACGTTAAGGTGACCGGAGAGTCGGGGTCTGCCGGCGGGTATTTCGATAATCTGACCATTGAGGGCACTGCGGGGCTGGCGGCGACGTTGACCATCGCAACCAATTCGGAGAGCGGGGCTTTTACGGTTAATGGCAATTTTCCTGAGGCCGTGACAGGCCTGGAGGTGTCTGATTTTGACATATCCAACGGAGCGATTACCTCCTCGTCCATTACCGACAGCAACGATACGTTTTCGATTGAGGTGACCCCGGTGTCGAACGGCGATGTGACGGTTCAACTGCCGGCCGGGACCGTTACGGATCTTGGAGGTTCCACCACAAACTCGGACTCGAATGTGATTAGTGTCTATTATCTCGCGCCCGGCAGCGACTGGCCGGCGGTTGAGCTTTCCGCTCCTTCATATGCGGGCGGCACGTTTACGGTGGCGGTTGCCTTTGATGAAGCGGTGACCGGGCTGAGTGCTTCTGATTTTACTGTTGTGAACGGCTCGGCAGCCAACCTGAGCGGCTCCGGCGCGGATTATACCGTTGAGATTACTCCTGCGCTCGACGGGCTGGAGATTACCGCTGACAACGACAGCTATGTGCGGGTGAGTCTTCCGGAAAATGCGGTAACCGATCTGGATGGCGATAACCTCGGCAATACGGCGTCGGACCTGCTGGGCGTTGCGTATGCCGTGCCGGAAAACCCGGGGCGTCTCCCTGTACGGCAGCCTGAGCAACAATCTCGCCGAGTGCACTCTGTATGTGACCTTTTCGCAGGAAGTTTCCGGGTTTGATGCCGGCGACATCACGGTGGTGAACGGAAGCGTTTCCGCAGTTGAACCCATGGGGCGCAGCTATTCCCATGAAGGATATTACGACTCCACCAACAGCCGCTATTATGCGGTAACGATTGCCGTGGCGTCGCCCGGAACGGTTGAGGTGTCTGTTTCGGCCGGCGTGGCGGTCAGCGTGTATGATTCCGGTTATGCCAATACCGCTTCGGAAACCTTGAACTTTGAGTGCTCGAGCGAGTTTGGCGCCGTGTGGTCTGTTGACGAGGAGTCCGAATGGACTGCAGCAACGCTTGCGGCCAGCAACCAGACCGTTTCCGGCGGCACCGTGGAGCCGACCGCCGATGAGAGTCTTTTTACCAGTGTTGTTAAGAGCTATTCGGTGAAAAAGAAGCCGGTCAGCATTACCTTTGAACAGTCGCCGGTGTGGGACAACTGGACCTCCATCACCGGAGTGCAGCCGCACGACCAGAATGCTCCGATCCTGCTTCCGGTCGCCGACGGCGATTATTATTTTCTCGATGAGATGAGATACGGTGGGGTAACCGATGGATACTATGCCTGGCACAGTACCAATATGGTGGATTGGACCGCGTGTGGGCAGATTACGATCGATATCCATAAATGGGTGACGACCGCCGAGTATAAGGACGGTCAGTTCTATATTTTTGTGGACTATCCGAACGATCACACCCCGCACCTGTATATTGATGACGACCTCAAGGACGGCACGCCGGGCACCTTTATGGATATGGTTTTCAACGACCCGTCGCACGGGTCGGACAGCGCGGTGATGCGCGATAATGCGGACGGACTATTTCACATCATTTCCGAAGACTGGACGCCGATCAAAGCCAGCACGCACTCGTGGGACTCGCCGATTGCCACGCACGCCAGCAGTGCGGATGCGGTTAACGGTTTCACGGCGGGCGAACACGTTCCGCCGATTGACCTGCGCACCCTGCCGACGGGAACATACAGCTCGTTCACGCATCCCCACGTTTCGGGAACCCACATCAGCAATCCGTGTGTTTACGAAATTCATGATCCGGAGCAGGATGCATTCGGCGACTGGACTTTCATCAAGGTGGGCGATCGGTATTTCCTGTTTGCCGACTACGACCACGAAGACGGCAGCACGATGTCCTGCGCCCTGTTTGCCGGCGACTCAATCTATGAGCAGTACGAGCTGGTCAACGACATCAAATGCGGCGGTCATCCCGACCCGACCATCGGTTTTGCGGAAGGGAAGTTCTATCTGATCACCCAGTATACCGATTTCACCAGCCCCGGCCCGTGGGTTGAAGGCATTGAAGCGCGCGCCGGGGTCGACACCGATGGCGACGGCGCGGTCGATCAGTGGACCGCGTGGCAGTCGGTCAGCGAAAGCTACGACCACACGCCCGGATTTGCCCGAGTTGTGACGACCACGCCTGCGCAACTCGATCTGTCCGAACTCGCCGAAGGTTACGGTTTCCAGTTTGAATTCCGGGTCGATGATACGGTGGTGACCGGTGTTTCGCCGATCATGGATTCGGTCGTTATGGAGTTTGAGCCCAGCAACTATCAGCAGTGGGCCAACACCAACGGTATTCCCGCCGAATCGGATGCCGACAACAATACCAACGGAATTCCGGATGTGATCGAATTTGCGATCGGCCAAATCGTTGTGCCGGAACGTCAGGCGGACGGAACCCTGACCGTCACCGCCGTGAACAACGCGATTGACGACGGCCTCGAGATCGAACTGTGGTTCACCGACGACCTGTGCGGGGCGTGGTCCGTGGCCTCGTCTAGGACTGAAGGCGTTTCGTTGCGCTCCGACACCGAGGACGGCGACGGCAACCACGATCTGGTCTTCGAGGTATTCGACAGCAACGGAACCAACGTCTTCTGGAAGCTGGCCGTTGTTGTGCCGGAATGGCTGCGCCCACCCGATTAGCTAGGTGTCCGGATTCGGGGTAGCGTGATAACCTGTTCTGTGAGTTGTGGGTTGTGTTTTCGATCCATACATAAAAAGGAGATGAAATGTATAAAAAGCTAAGCATGCTCATATCTGGTTTCCTTGTCGCCAGTCTGGCGGCCCGTGCGGCAGACCAAACCTGGGATCCTGACGGCAACAGCGTCAGCGATGGCGGATCCGGGATCTGGAATACCACCTCTAACTTTTGGCTTGGAGGCACTATATGGGTGAATGGCAACAACGCCATCTTCGGTGATGCAGGCGCAAACTACACGGTTAGCGTTGTCGATGGCGGTGTAACAGTTGGCAACCTGACCTATGAAGGAAGCAACAAGCTTCAGTTTAAGTCGGTAACTGATAACCTTGGCGTGATCAACATTGCATCCGGCGGTGCCACCTGGGACACAGGCGGCGGCGAGATCGAGTTTCTTAACAACCAAACCGCGGACATCTCGCTCTCCATCGGCAGCGGTGATACGCTGACGGTCAATGGTGGTGGCACGTTCGACACCGGGGAGAAGCCAACCAGCGCCAACTGGTCGGCGGCGGGAGCCACCCTTGATGTTACGGGAGCAACCACTGTCCGGGGTAATGCCGGCAGCGTCGGCCAGTTCAGCACCGTCAAGATGGCAGACGGAAGCAAATTTATCCATGAACGCAACGGCGACCAAACCTATGCGAACAATTGGGAATTGGGCGCCGGAACCGTCACTTTCGATAACAGATGGGGAAGAAACTATACGCTAAGCGGGAACATATCCGGAACCGGCGGCCTCAAAGCCCAGTATATGGGGAACAAGGAGTTAAGGTTGTACGGAAACAACACCTTTTCGGGCGGTCTGGAAGTCAGCACCTCCTCGCGGGTCGTTGTTCAGGAAGCAAGCGATCTGGGCAGTGTGGATAATGATATCACGCTGTCAGCAGGAGGAATCCTCAAAGCGGAGGGGGTTGATTTCGGAAGCTCCCGGGAAATTATCCTGAGTGGTACGGGCGGCTCCATTATCAATGCCGGCGCCAATACGTTCGGCGGAAAGATTACCGGTGCCGGCAACCTTCAGATCGGAAATTCCGTCTATTCGGGCAATGTCAATACCATGACGCTTACCGGAAATTCTGACTATACAGGTTCAACGACTATCGAGCGGGGCACAATCAAGCTGGGCGTCACCGATGCGCTCCCCGCCGGTACTGTGCTGACGATCGGCGGCGGGGGAAGCACATCCCAGCTGTCGATGAACGGCTATGACCAGACGATTGCAGGGCTGACGATTGCCGGTTCCAATACTCGTCAAATTAGAAATGATTCCGCAACAGACTCTACGCTGACCATCAATGTGGCCGATGGCAATAGCTATTCATACGGCGCTAACGTCGTCGGCAGCGGTACGATTAACATCGTTAAAGCCGGCGCCGGATCGCAGACGATTAGCCGGACTGCAGGGTTCACTACCGCAATCGGAGACCTTGCGGTCAATGGCGGTGATCTGATTTGGAATGTGGCCAGCGGTGAAATCGGCGGCTCGGTGAGTGTCGGAGCATCCGGCACTCTGCAGGTTGGCAATGGAGGTGCCACAGGCACCATTGATAATAAAAATGTTGCGAACAATGGCCTGGTTCATGTGAACCGTTCGGATACCACCAGCTACGGCGGTGTGATCAGCGGAACAGGCGGCATGAAAGTCACCGGTGGCGGCACGCACACCCTCAATGCCGCTCAGACCTACACAGGCGATACCGAGATTGATATCGGCAAGATCACCGCTGGCGTGGCCAACACCCTTTCGAGCAGTTCCGTCTTGCGCGTCGGCGGTGCATCCGGCGGTACTTCTATCTTTGAAGTGAACGGACTGGACCAACAGGTCGGAGGACTGCAGTCGGTCGGCAGCGTCCAGACCAGAGCCATTGACAATAACGGGGGCAGCACTGCGACCCTCACCCTTAATGTGGGTGTGGGCGAGAGCTATAACTGGAATTCAAACTTCAGAGGCACCGATGCCCTCAACCTCGTTAAAACCGGCGCCGGAACGCAGATCATGAGCAAGGCCAATTATAGTACTGCTCTCGGCGACGTGACGGTAAACGGTGGTGAGCTGGTTTGGAATTCGACCGTTGGTGGTGGTTCGGCCATGAGCGGCACGATGACGGTCGGCGTGAATGGTCTGCTGAGTGGAAGTGGTCTTATTGAAGGCGCCACGACCGTCGCCGGCAACCTGAATCCCGGTAACAGCCCCGGAACCATGACCTTCAACGATGCTTTGACGCTGGAGTCTACTGCAACGCTGACCCTCGAGATTACAGGAACGGACAGCAGTGAATATGATATTCTGGCAAACGATGGCGGTGATATTCTGAGCGCCGGCGGTACCTTGGTTTTTGATACCACCGGTTATACTGCGACGCTGGATGACACCTTTACGGTATTCACCAACTGGGGAGGCTTTGCCGGCAGTTTTGACAGCATCTCGGGAACCGATCTGGGCGACGGCCTGAGCCTCGACACCACCAACCTGCTGGTGGACGGCACCGTTACTGTGATTCCGGAACCGGCCACGCTGGGCCTGCTTGCCGCTTTCGGCGGAGGCATCATGTTTGTTCGTCGCCGCTTCATGATCTAGCCGATGATCCAGTGAATGGACAAGGGCGGGATTTCCCGCCCTTTTTTGTGCTCCTGCTGGATGATGCGACGCGGCCGCCACCCGATTGGCTAGGTGGTCGCGCAGTTTTGCGCATGATACTTTTTTCAGTGATTATGGAGATAGGCCGGTAGCGCGACCTGTTGCATAAAGGAGTCATAGATGAATAAGACGCTGGGGGTAGGGGTTTCGGGATTGATGGCCGTTTCGGTTCAGGCGGCACTGGTTTGGACTGGGGCAGCCGGCAACGGTATGTTCACCGAAGGCAGTTGGCTGGACGATGCCGGAAGTGTGCCTGCGGCAGGCGCCATCGACGGGGATGTCGCCATTAGTGCGGATACCGGTACGGACAAGCTGATTGAGATTAGCTCGGGCACGGGCTCGCCGAACAACTGGTGGAGCAATCTCCATGTTGGAAGCAACAGCCTGACGGTTACCGGCGGGAAGCTCGTGAAGGCTGATTCTGGTCAGATCGCGGCGGGCAAGGGTCAGGTTAAAGGGGCCTGGGAGGGAGCCGGGCAGGTGCTGAAGGTGCTGGATGGTGCAACACTTCAGGTAGGGGATGTCAGGAATTTCGGAACGGTTCTTGTGGATAATGCGACGGTGACCCTGACCCGCTATATCACAACCAGTTCGTCTACCGGCGTTGACCTGGCCATTACCAATGGGAGCACATTTTCCGCCAGCTATATGTCGGGCTACGCCAACGCGACGCTGGATGCCACCAGTTCGTTGACCCTGACCGATTCCTCCAATCCGCTGCGCAATGATATACATCTGGCTGAAGGCGCCGAACTAACCCTGACGGATGCGGCCATGTTCACTACGGAAGGTGCCCGGATTTTTGTGGATGAGGTTTCCTATGCGAATAATCCGTCTATTCTTAATATTACTGGAAATACAGCCATTGCCGGGACCTATGAAGGCCCGGTGTTCGGCTCTCCATTCCAGGGCGGCATGGTGCTTCAGCGCGGGAAGCCCGTAACGGTCTGGGGCACAGCTGTTCCGACCAATGAAGTATCTGTTTCCATCAATGGGACGAGAGCCGTGACCGTGTCGGATGCCGATGGTGACTGGATGGTTGAGCTGCCGGCTCTTCCTGCGGGAGGTCCTTATGAGCTGCAGGCGATCAGCAACGGTGAAACCAACACGCTGACCGATGTGCTGGTCGGCGATGTCTGGATTGCCTTTGGTCAGTCCAATATGGTTCGTCCGCTGAGCGAAATGACCAATAAGCAAACCTATGTCGATGACCTTTCCACCAACCGCATGATTCGCTGTCTAAAGATTGCCCAGGATGCGGCCCTGACGCCGCAGGATTCGGGTTCCATGACCTGGCTGGACAATTCCAATCCCGGAAGCTGGGGGGCGGTTGCCGCCGTATTTGCCCATCAGATGCACGAGGGCAGCGGTGTGCCGACCGCCGTTATATGGGCAGGCTGGGGCAGCTCCTCCATTGAGGGCTGGATGCCGATCCAGATGACCAATGATTTCCCGCACTTTGATGCGATGATGGATTATTATCAAAGTATCGGTGAGTACGGTAGCGGTGCCACCACCTCGTCGCGGTTGCCGTCCGGCTATGCCACGAACCTTGAGGGGATCAGTGCCATGATCAACGGCACGGAAGCCTTGGATGACATCTTCATCCGCACCCGTCCCAATATCATCTACAACCAGCGGATTCATCCGCTACTCAACTTCGGGATTTCCGGCTGGGTCTGGTATCAGGGCGAGGCAAACGCCGGGACCGCAGAGAATGCCGCTCAGTATGGTTTCACGCTTCCCGCTTTTGTTACGGAATACCGCGAACTGTTCGGCCAGGGTGACCTGCCTTTCCTCGGTGTGCAGTTGCCTTCGTATAACAGCACCTACTGGGCCTGGTTCCGCGAGTCACAGAGCCGGGTGACCGCGCTGAGCAATGCCTGTGTGGCCGTGACGCTCGATACCGGCGATCCATCCGATATTCATCCTTACGACAAAGAGAATATTGGCAAACGCCTTGCGCTGCTGGGCCGCAAATATGCGTTGGGAGAGGATATCGTCGCGCACGGCCCGACCTTTGAGTCGATGTCCATTGACGGCGACGAGATGATCGTTGGTTTCAGTTGTGCCGACGGGCTGACGACTAACGACGCGCTGGATCCCGCCGAGTTCGAACTGGCCGGGGCGGATCAGGTCTGGTACGACGCGACCAGTTCTGCGATCAGCGGCACAAACGTCATCATCAGTTCCAGTTCGGTATCTGCGCCGCTGGCGGTCCGCTATGCATGGTCGCCTGCGCCGGTGGATGAGGTGAACCTCGTCAACAGTGCCGGTCTGCCGGTCGCGCCGTTCCGCACCGACAGCTGGGCAATGCCCGGGCTGGGCGACCAGGCGCCGCTGGCGGTGAACGATTCATATGAAATGCTCACCAACGCTGTTTTAACCGTTCCGGCCGGCGGTGTGCTGGAAAATGATATCGACCTGAATCACGATGCGCTCAGCGCTGCGCTGGTTTCGGATGCTGCATGCGGAATGCTCTCTCTGCTGTCCGACGGTTCGTTCAGCTACACGGCGGATGCCGGTTATGCCGGATATGATCTCTTTAAATATGCGGTATCTGACGGCTCACTGTCGGCAACCGGATCCGTAATCATTTCGATCAACCTGGAGGGACTGGCGCTGGGGTTTTACGACACGTTTGATCATGACGGGCTAGGCGTCAATGAGGGGCGCGGCGGCGGTATGGTTAATTCCACGATCAGCGGCGTTTCTTTTTCAGATGACGGCAATCTGACCGGAGAGTCTAGCGGAACCGGGTCGTATCGCGCTGTTGCATACACCTCGAATGCGTTTCCGGTGGATGGCGGATTTCGACTGGAAGTGGTTTATGATGTGGCGGACGTCAGTGACAATTTGGCCAACACGGCGACCTTTGGGCTGATTGAATCCCTCGATTCGAGCAAAATGGACGAACTGTTTGTCGGCGACAACGGGCAGGCCGGTATTGGCATGAGCCTGACCGGACGGAACAGCATGCAGGGATTGAATGAACTGAGTGACGCCGGCCTTACCAGTTTGAGCAGCGCGCAGGCTGTGACCGCCGGAACCGGCAACAGGTTTCGGTTGGTTGTGCAGGCGGATGGCCGCTTCCGTACAGCATTGATGGCGCAGCGTCCAGCACGGGGACCACGGCGTTGGACCTGACCAAAGACTATTATTTTGCGGCCTATACCCAGCGCAATCCGGGTTTTGCCATCCAGCGCGTTTCGCTGGCCCCGATTACGGACGTGACGGAAATCGGCGCGGTTTTGATGGCGGTGGCAGCGGACAAATCAAAAATGGAATTCAGTTGGGACGGCGAGATCGGCGCAGCGTATATGCTCGAGTCAACGGATGACCTGGTGGACGGAACCTGGACGACTGTCACCAATGTCTGGGGGCATGGGAAGCCCATTGTCATTTCCGGAAACATGGAGCAAACAAATGCCTTCTACCGCGTGTCCGTCGCAGAGTGAGGGGTGGTGCCGGTTAAATGATTCCGCGGCGGATGCCTTTGGCGACGGCGCCGGCCTGCGACTGGACGTTGAGTTTCTTGTAGGTGTTGGCGATGTGGAATTTGACGGTGTTGGAGGAGAGGTGCAGTTCGTCGGCAATCTCCTTGATAATCTTGCCGGTGGCCAGCGCCTGAAGCACTTCAATTTCCCGCTCCGTCAGGTCGAATTCGTTGCCGGCCTTGTTTTTCTTGGGGAAGGCCTCTAGAACCATGGACGCAATCTGCGGGTCGAGCGAGGCGCCGCCCTGCATCACATCTTCGATTCCGCGGATGATCTGCTCGAAGGCGACGCTTTTGAGCAGATAGCCGGAGGCGCCGGTCCGGATGGCATCGACGACATGCTTCTGCCGTTCGGAGCTGGTGAGCATAATGCACTTGATATCGGGATTGATCGCCTTGATTTTGCTGAGTCCTTCAATGCCGTCCATGCCCGGCAGGGCGAGGTCAATCAGCATAACCTGCGGGTGCTTCTTTTCGGTTTCTAGGCATTCGATGGCTTCTTCGCAGGAGGAAAAATTGCGTTCGCAACGAATGGTGTCGGAGACATTCACGATTTCGCTCAGGTTGGTTCGGAAGGCGGCGTGATCTTCGATTATCCAGATTTTAATGTAGTTTCGTCTGCTCATCTCTTCATCCTATTTTAACGGCATCCTCAAAGTAACCTGTGTTCCTTCGCCGGGGGTTGAGTGGATCTCCAGCTCTGCGCCCAACAGGCTTGCGCGCCGTTCCATATTGGACAGGCCGCGTCCGGAATCACTGTTGGCGACCATCGTGCAGGCGGGGTCAAATCCTACGCCGTCATCTTTCATGGAAAGCTCCAATACCGCGTTGTGGATCTCTGCATGGATGAACATGTGTTGGGCTTCGGCATATTTTGCGCAGTTGTAAAGAGCTTCCTTCATCAGCAGCATGATGTTGCGTCGGGTTTTGGCCGGAACGGGGATGCCCTGCGGGCGCGGGAAATCGCATTCGACCCGGCATTCCGAAAGAATGCTTTGGGCGGTTTTATCGAGCTTTTCGAGCATTTCGCAGAGATAGACCACATCGGAGTCCATATGCCAGATGATCTCTTTGATGGAGATAAAGCTCTCCTGGGCAATATGGCCGATCTCGGTCAGCTTTTCTGTGAGCAGGGCGGGAGAGGTGTCCTGCTGCAGGCGTTTGGTGATCATGGAGATGGTGCCGAGATTGGCGCTGATGTCGTCGTGCAGGTCGGCGGCGACTTGCTGGCGGAGGTTTAAGAGGGCTCTTTGGCGGACAATGCGCTGGTAGGCAATCCAGAAGATCAGGCCGAAAAACAGGATGATTCCGCCGCTGATGCCAAGCATCCAGAGGTTGGATTGTCGGGTGGCGCGGGCAATGACCAGACGCTGTCTGGTTTGTAAAAGGTCCTGTTCAACCATTTTTCGTTCGGCGAGTTGCTGCACATAGATCTTTTCCTGGATAATCTCCCGGCCGTTGCTGAGGCCATCGACCAGCAGGCCGGTGTCGGCGGGGTTGTCGGCGGGAAAGTGCGTGGTAAAAATCTTTTTCCCGGCCGCGAAGTTTTTCACCTGTTTGCCGTCCCGGCCCATTACCCGGATTTCTCCCAGGGCGAAAACGGGGCGCTCATTATGCAGGGGCAACTCATGTAGGATGATTCGCAGAAAGCGCCCCCTGGCCGAAGAGAGCGGGTACCAACGCAACCGTGAAGCTTCGGGGTTTTCGAGGATCTGGGATTGGATGAGCGGCTTGGTCTTGATCCAACGCCGAAGCTCGATCTGATATTGCAGGGGAAAGGCAAATTCCGGAATCGGTATGTTCGGCAATGTTGCCGGATATAGTTCCACGCGGCCGAGTTCCTTGACTTCTCCCAAATCGATCCAGATTTCCGGGGGCTCGGATTTGGTCGCCTCCATGTCAAAATATTGGATGAAATCCGCGGTTGGTTTTCGGGTGTGGAAGCACTGGCCGATGTGCATTTTGCGGTTGGTGAGCTGTTGAAGTTTCCAGTAGGGCGGTTCTTCGTAGGAGCCGGACGCGGTCAGTCCCTGATAGGCCGGCGGGGCGACATTGTTGCCTTGCTGGAAGACCATCAGCTCGTCGAGTGCAAAAAACTGGGAGTCACCCTCCACTGCGCCTTTGGTGACGGTGAGCCGAACGGATTGCACATCGCGGGCGGGAAAGCTGAAAAAGACCGGATACAGTCCCGGGTTCGGAAAATCCTGCTCCGTCCAGTCGACAACCGTTACGGGAATATCCGGGGCGCCGTGACTGAACACCTCAATTTTAAAACGCTTGGGGAAACCATAGTTTTCCTCCGCCGAAAATGTAGGATAATAGGCCGGGACCAGCGCGATGCCATCGATGGAGGACGTCCACTTTCCGAAGAAGGAGAGCTGCAGCCAGGCATTCATACTCTCGTTTGTCGCCAAAACCGGATAGCGGTCGCTGAGATAGCCGAAATATTGATGGGGCGGGGCGATCCGGCTCTCCAGCGCCGGGAATTGCTCTAACTGCTGGACCAGGGCCTGCTCCCGTTTTTCGAGTGCTTTTACGCCGCGTTCCAGAATGCCGGTTGCGGGGGAAGGGAGTTCGTTCGGGAAGCGCGGGTCGGAATAGTGGCTTTCACCGCTACCGTGCGCCTGAACAGGAATGACACCGGCCAAAGTGATGAAAAGCGCGATGGATGGTATATTGGGACGCATTGGGATCTGAGTGCAATAGGGTTAAGGTTGAGCTGCGAAACAGGAAAAAAGTAGCACACAGATGCTTTGGCAGACAAAAAATATCACCGGGAAAATCGTAGTTTCCTCAACCGGTTGAACCACCCCTTTAGCTAGGTAGTTCGATTGGCGGGCGGATGGTACATTCCTTGGCAACAATAGCTCTTGCTGGAGAGAACGGGGACAAAAACAGAAACATTTATACGAACAAGGAATTTGATTTATGCCGACTCAGAATTTAGACCGTCGTTCATTTACACTGGCCGGTGCCGCCGCGCTTTCTGCAACCCCTGCGGTTTTTGGCGCAACCGGAGCGAGCGTTCCGCGTTATCTTTGGAGGCAGTCCGCATTGTATAAAAAGGATCCGCGTGCCGCTGCACTGGAATATTTCAAAGCCGCCGAATTCGGCCTCTTCATTCATTACGGCCTCTATTCCCTGCTGGGCCGGGGAGAATGGGTGCAGTTGAAGGATAAAATTCACGTCGCGGAGTATGCCAAACTCAAAGACGATTTCACGGCGAAGAATTTTGATGCCGATTTTATCACGGATATGGCACTCGAAGCCGGAATGAAATATATCAACATTACAACCCGGCACCATGACAGCTTTTGTCTCTTCGATTCCAAATACACGCAGTTCAAGAGCACTAACTCTCCCGCTAGGCGCGATCTCGTGGCGGAGCTGGCCGAAGAGTGTCGGAAGAAAAAACTCGGGTTTTATCTCTATTATTCACACGGCCGCGACTGGCGTCATCCGCATGCGCCCAACAACGGGGACTGGGGCGGCAATGCCCGGCCGAAATATGATACCCAAGAGCCCTTCTATAAATATGGCGAGGAGCAGAACCTTCAGATCTATGTGGAGTTCATGAAAAACCAGATCACCGAGCTGCTGACCAACTATGGCCCGGTCGGCGGCATCTGGCTTGATGGAGAGGGAACCCCGAAATCCCGCAAGAACAGACTGCATGAGTTTAAATTACAGGAGCTCTACGACCACATCCGCAAGTTGCAGCCACAGGCGCTGATTTCCTACAAACATGGTCTGACCGGCACGGAAGATTTCAAAGCCCCCGAACGCAAGTTTGAGGGAACATCGGATGTGCCCCTGGAATTCTGCGATACCCTGCAGCCCTGGAAGTGGGGATATGACAAACGGTTGGACGGGAAGCACAAGAAGGCGGATGAGGTCATGAAAATGATCGGTAAAGCGCAGGGCATGGATGCCAACCTGCTGCTCAATGTCGGCCCGCTGCCGGACGGCTCCATCCATCCGGAAGATCTGAAGACGCTAGCGGAAGTCGGCAAGCGCCTTCGGAAAAGCTAGGCGTACATTTTTCAGGTATTCTTTAGTTCCGGCAGCACATTGCGTGCTGCCGCTTTTCGTGCCCATGTCCATGCGAGCCCCTTGTCAGGCATTGGGCAGGCCGCAATTGTCGTTCCTGCAGTCCGGTGCTTGACTAATTGCGTTCGCCTGACAAGGTGATATCACCTGCAGAGTAAGTAACGATCGGAGCTATTGTTGCGGCTCCAGAAGTCTATGTGAGGATTTTGAGGTATGAAAAAAATATGGATAGCAACAGTGCTGCTGGCCGGCCTGTTCTGCACCGGGGAAGCGGCGACAGAAACGGTTACGTTTGATACCCGCCTGAAGGGAAAAAAGAAGGCAATTGCAACCTGGGGAGAGGATGCCACCTGGGTGAATATGCATAACGCCCGAGCGACTGCTAAGCATGCGGGAGATATGGTCGACTTTATTCGAATCAGCTTTTATATGGACGAGCCGTACAATGAGGACGGTAGTTTGAGCTCCGGACAGATCGAGAGTCTCGACCGGGCCCTGAGGTTTGTAAATATGTTCGGCGAGACCATGCCGGTGATGCTCAATCCTGCCAATATGGAGGGCATTATCGAGTGGTACAAAGAGCCTGACGGTAGCGCCAACATCAAGCGATGGTACAACGTCATGCTCAAGAGTCGGGAGTATGTTGAATCAAAGGGACATAAGGTGGTTGCCCTTGAAGTTTTCAACGAGCCGGACTGGGCCAAGTGGAATATGGGAAAAAAGGAAGACCTCGATGAGCTCTTTAAACTGTGCGAAGGCTGGCGGGTTCTGCGGGTCGGTCCCAGCACGCTGAGTCCGAATCCGGCCAAGGCCTGGTATCAGGAGATCAGGAAAAACGTCGATTGCGGGGCCACTCATACGCTTGGCGGGAGTATGAAACATTATCTCGAGGTGATCGACATGACGAAGAGGAGCGGTAAGCCCTTCATGAATCCGGAAGTGCATGCGCTCGTGGAAGTCATTGTCGGCGCTGAAGTGGGCATCGATTCCGCGTGCTGGTGGGATCAGATCAATGCCGGACGCGCGGTTTTTATGAAGGCGTGTCAAGGGAGCCGGATTGCGTATGAATGCGTCGAGGAAAACTGGAGCGCGGCGTGTGTCTATCGCGGTCCGGATGGGGTATTGTATGGATTTGCCAGCACCAATGAGCGTACGAACGGGAAACCGACCACATATAAGTTTGTCTGCAAGAACGAGGATGTCACCTATTACCTCAACGGGAATACCAGTGATGGCGCTTTTCGCAAAAAGGGCGATCCGTTCTGGGTTAAGGCCAAGGACGAAAGCGGCGAGAAGAAAACCATCACCAAATGGTTCACCATTGTTCCGGGAAAACCCCCGGCCCCGGCACGCAAGCGCCAGACCATCGATCCGGCGCTGCTGGATTTCTAAAGACCGCGCTGTGAAAAGACCGACCTAGCGCGGAAGGTCCGGGCGCGGCGACTCAAGTTCACTCAAAAGAATTGCTTTGAGGTGTGAAACCCGTTCCGGATATTTTGCGGAAAGCTCGTTTCGTTCCTCATTGTCCTCGGCAATGTTGTAGAGCTGGAAGTGATCCTGTTTGCGGTCGATTTCGATGAGTTTCCAACCTGTGGAACTGATGAGTGCGGTGCGGCCCATGTCTTTGCAGTGGTTGTTGAGCACGACATAGTCATGCTCTTTTTCCTGCGGCTGGTTCAGCAGGGTCGGCAGGTAGGAGACGCCGTCTTTCCCGGCAGGCGCTTCCTGACCGATCAAATCGGCCAGTGTGGCCATGAAATCATAGTGGGCGCTCAAGAGACTGCTTTCGGCTCCGGGCGCAATGCGCCCCGGCCAGCGGACGATTAGCGGGCATTGCATGCCGCCCTGATAACCTGAGCGCTTCAGGCCGGCGCGGCCGCCGGCGCCGTCAAAGAGGTCGCCGCATTCGGAGGTGCGCCATTTTTTGTTGGTCAGGTTGGCTTGACTTCCATCCGGAAACTTCTGGGGTTTATAAGATGGTTTCGGGCCGTAGTAGAGTTCGTGGCCGTTGTCGGAGGTGAAAAAGACAATGGTTTTTTCATCCAGCCCCAGTTTCTTGAGCTCGTCCATAATCAGGCCGACGTGATCGTCGAGCATGCGCATCATGGAGGCATATTTTTTCTCGGCCAGCGACCAGTCCTTGTCGGCATAGTCCGGATGCAGCTCGGGAATCGCGACGGGGCCGTGCGGCAGCTGGGTGGGGTGGTAGAGGAAAAACGGCTCATCCTTGTGTTCGCGGATATATTTGAGAATGCCCTCAATGAAAACATTCTGCGAATAGGTTTTGCCGCCGGAGCCGACCGGCTCGTCGCCTTTCTCGCTCATCTTGCCGCAATGCGGATCGGTATTGCCTTGCAGCTCGATTTTCTCGCCGTTGCGCCAGATGTAGGGCGGGTAGAAGCCGTGGCAGCGGATGTGGTCGTAGAGTCCTTCGTAGAAGTCCCATCCGAAGCGTTTTACCCGCTCGTGCCAGGTCAGGAAGCCGCGGTCGAGCTTGCCGAATTGCGCGGTTTTATAGCCCGCCTTCTGCGCGACCTGCGCTAGGAACACTTCATTTGGGGCAATGGGGTGGGCGTTTGTTTTCAGCTTGGCGAACTGTTTCTGGAATTCCGCTTCGGTGATCTTGCCGGCGTCGCGCTTGATCGGCAACCCGGCCTTGGTCTGTGCCCAGCCGCCCAAGCGGCCGTCGTGCAGGCCGGTCAGCAGCGTCCAGCGTGACGGCGCGCAGAAGACGCCGCCGTAGTAGTTGTTAAACTTCATGCCGTCGGCGGCGAGGCGGTCAATATTTGGTGTCTTGACCAGCTGTTGGCCGTAGCAGCCCAGCATGCCGGGGCCGAGATCGTCGGCAAAGATCAGGATGACATTCGGTTTCTCTGCGGCGGCGGCCGTCAGAGTCATTCCCAGGGCAATGATTGAGAGAACGCGTTTCATCTATTTGACCTCCATAATACGTGTTTTGCCGTTCACGCGGAGTTTCGCTTTTACTGGCTCAAGGCCGTCGGTCCGGCGTACTTCCAGATCGGTGACTTTCCGATCTTTCCATTTAAAGTCGAGTTCGAAGCCGCCGCGCGCGCGCAGCCCTTTGACTTCGCCGTCCGGCCATGCTTTTGGCAGGCAGGGCAGCAGTTCGATTTCGCCGGCGTGCGACTGGATCAGCATTCCGGCAATGCCTGCCGCGCCGCCAAAGTTGCCGTCGATCTGGAACGGCGCATGTTTGTCGAACAGATTGTTGTAGGTCGATTTTTTGAACAGCATCTCTAGGTTGTGGTGTGCCTTGTCGGCATTTTTGAAACGCGCCCAGAAATTGATGATCCACGCGCGGCTCCAGCCGGTATGGCCGCCGCCTTGGGCCAGGCGGGCATCGATTGTCTTGCGCGCCGCCGCAACCATTTTCGGGTTGTCGTTGAGGTTATACTGACGACCGGGATAGAGCCCGAACAGGTGGGAGATGTGGCGGTGCCCCGGATCGAATTCCGTGAACTCCTCAGTCCACTCCATAAGACGACCATCAGAACCGATCTGCGGCAGTGCCAGGTTGGCGAGCGCCTTTTCGACTTCTTTGGTAAACGCATCATCGATGTCCAGAATTTTTGCAGCCTCCAGTGTGTTGGAGAAGACATCCCAGATAATCTGCTGGTCCATGGACGGGCCCATGGTCAGGTTGCTCCACTCGTTTTGTGTTCCGGGGATTATGAACCTGTTTTCCGGCGAGGTGCTGGGGCCGGAAACCAGTTTGCCGGTGGCGGGATCTTCGACCAGCCAGTCGAGGAAGAAGAGGGCGGATTCTTTGAGGATGGGATAGGCGCGTTCTTTCAGGAAGGTTTTATCCTGCGTGAAGCGGTAGTGCTCCATAAAGTGCTGGGTGCACCAGGCACCGCCGACGACCCACTGGCCGTACTGAACTTTGCCGAATGGAACCGCACTGTGCCAGACATCCGAGCCGTGGCCGGCGAGGAAGCCGCGGCAGCTGTAGAGGTCGCGCGCGGTTTTCTGCCCGGACGGGACGAGGCGCTCAATATAGTCCATAAAGGGGAGGTGGCATTCCGACAGATTGCCGATTTCGGCATGCCAATAGTTCATCTGCATGTTGATGTTAATGTGATAGTCGCTGTTCCACGGCGCGGCCATATCTTTGCACCAGATGCCCTGCAGGTTGGCCGGCAGGCAGCTTTCGCGCGAGGAGGTGATCAGCAGGTAGCGGCCATACTGGAAAAAGAGCGCCTCAAAGTCGGGATCGATCTTTCCGACTTTATAGCCTTTGAGCCGCTCAAGCGTCGGCTTGTCGGGCGGGGAGCCCAGTTTCAGGGAGACGCGCCGGAAGAGTTCCTGGTGCGATGCGATGGCGTCGGCCTTCATTTGCGGATAGGATTTTTTCTGTGCGGATGTCAGCGCCTCTTTGCAGGCGGCGACCAGATCGTGCGCCAACGGGTTGGCGGTATCGGCGGCATGATAATCGGTCGATGCCGCAATATAGAGGGTTGCGGTGTCGGCGCCTGTGACCACGATTTTTCTGTTTTCAATTTTGGTGGAGCCGTTTTTGACCGCCGTTTGATAGACGGTGGCAAACTTTACGCCGAGGTGTTTTTTTCCCTGGGCGGCCTGTCCGCGGGCGACGAGCGTGTTGTTGCCTTCTCCGGAAAGCCCGAAGATGCCGTCGCGCTCGATGTTTGCAGTAAACGAGACCGCGCCCGGTTTGTCGGCCGTGATGTGCACGGTGATGACCTGATCGACGGGGCTCGCGGTCACTTCGCGGGTGTAGGTGACATCCTTGATTTTGTAGGTTGTGGTGGCAACCGCGGTGTCGAGGTTCAGGTCGCGGCGATAGTGGGTCGCTTTTTCAACGGCCCCGAAGTCGAGGCGCAGTTCGCCCATGGTCTGGTAGCTGCGCGGCGAAATGCGGGGTGTCAGTACGGACTGCTGCAGCGTTTGCGCTTCGGCATATTTACCTTCGAAGAGCAGTTTGCGAACCTGATCCACCGTTTCCCGGACGTTTTCCTTTACCTCCGGAATCGGCGGGCCTGCCCAGATGGATTCTTCGTTCAGCTGAATCAGCTCGTTTGCGACGCCGCCGTAAACCATGGCGCCGAGCCGGCCGTTGCCGATCGGCAGGGCTTCTTCCCAGTGGGTTGCGGGTTGGTTGTACCAGAGCGAAAGCCTGCTTTCGGGCGGGCGGTTCAACGACTGCGCCGCGGCTGATTCCTGATATTTAAATTTGTTCGGTTTTTTCTGCTGGGCGGCGGAATCCGGAGCGGTGCAGGCGAGGGTGGCCAGGCCTGCGGCGATGCTTAGGTTGATCGATTTGACGTTCATCTCTCTCCTTATTGTTCTTTGTGCAACCTGTTGAGATTAACACGGTAAGCGCCGCGGGGCTTCGCTTGTGCCTGTGTTGTGTGTATAAATTTTCGGCATAAATGCGAAAATAGAAGTAGCAGATTTCGTATGCGCTGACTACCTAGCTGATCAGACGGAATTTTTTTACACCTCGTATACTACCTGATTAGCTAGGTAGGCATAAATCTTTGCGAGTGCTAGCTTATGCCTCAACATGTGGGAAAGGTGTCAGACCCTGACCACAAGGTAACTGATCAGTATTCAACAGGAGGAAGTAATGAGGAGTAGGAAAAAAGTCATATTATTCTCTGCCACGGCCGCCCTTTTGGGCACATCGGCGGCTCAGGCGCAGCTCACGTGGGACGCAGTCGCAGGCGATGGCGTTGTCACCCATTCCAACGGGGTCTGGGATGTCAGTACAGCAAACTGGACATCAGATGCGGGTGCAAACAATAGCGTTTGGGTCAATGGCTCGGATGCCATATTTGACACAACGACCAATAACACCCAGATCGTCATCGACGTGGATGCTGGCGTTGAGGTTGGAGACATCACGCTGGCTCCCTCGGACACTACCCAGAATGTTATCTTGCGCGGCCTGGCCGATAATACCCAGATCACCCTGGACCCGGGCGGTGCCACATGGGCGCTGGGCGGGCGTTACCTGGAGCTTTTGAACAATACGTCCCAGGACCTTTTCCTCTCCATGACGTCAAATACCACCTTGACGGTGACCTCCGGCGGCGGTACCGGTGGAACGCTCGATACGGGTGAAAAACCCACTGGAGCCAACTGGGTCGCGGCTGGTTGTACGCTGGACTTCCAGGCGACTGAAGGAGTGCTGAAGGGTAATGCAGGCAGCGTGGGCCAGTTTGACACCGTTAAATTTGCTGACAATACGACCTATGTTCATGACCGGAACGGTAACCAGACCTATCAGAATAATTGGGATCTTGGAACGGGTACGGTTACATTTAAGAACAGATGGGGAAACAACGGAAGTGTGAACCTCAATGGGGTTATCAGCGGTGACGGCACCATCGTGGTTGCATGCAATGCCACCCGGTGGGTGCGCCCCATGAGCACCAATAATACCTTCTCGGGCAAATATATTGTGGGTACGGACAGCATTTCGGGTTCGGAACTGTTGAACTACAATGGTGACCGTGCTTACGGCCCGGTACCGGAATCCGTTGTCTCCAACTATTTCACACTGGTTAACGGCGGCGAACTGAAGATCAACGGATTTGAAATTCATGCCAACCGCGGAATCACCTTGGATGGCAAGGGCGTAATCATTAATAACACCGGTCCTACCGTCTACGGCGGTAAGATCACTGGCGACGGACAGCTTCAGGTTGGTCGTAACGAAGGCTCGGATGGAAACCACCTGTACCTGACCTCCAATATGCACGACTATACCGGCGGAACCCGCATCTGGCAGGGTTCGCTGACGCTTCAGATCGATGACACGCTGCCGGCAGACGGTCTGCTGACCCTCGGCGGCGGCAGCAAGAACTCCAACTTCAGGATGAACGGCTACAGCCAGACGATCGGTGGTCTGAACCTGGGTGGTGGTAGTTCAAAGACTGTCTGGAACAACAGCACGACCAATTCCACGCTGACGATCAATGTAGCAGACGGCAATGACTACAGCTACAATGCCAATATTAACGGCAGCGGCACCATTGACATCGTCAAAGACGGTCCGGGAACGCAGCGTTTCGGTAAAACCACCGCCTTCTCGACGCCGCCTGCTTTGCTGACCATCAACGACGGTGTCATTTCCTGGAACTCGGTCGAAGGGCCGAGCGGCCTGACGACCGTCAACTCGGGGGCCACGCTGGCCGGTACCGGTACGCTAACCACGAATGTGGTCGTCAACTCCGGCGGCTCCGTTGAGCCCGGCAGCCCCGGCGGCGGCAATAATACGCTCGATTTCCTGGGCGACCTGGATGTCAGCGGCATGATGGATGACAATGCCGGCGGCCTAAACTTCTCGTTCGGCGATTGGAAAGACAAGATTGTTGTAACGAACGTCGCAGGAACCGGCACGTTCAATATGGACGGTGCGGGAATGTTCGATCTCGGCTTCAGCGACTTTACGTTCAGCGACCAGAATGGCCTGACGAACCAGACGCTTACATTGATTGTTGCCGATAACCTGGTCGGAACCCTGGATCCCACAGACCTTTCGGGGCCGGTCGGGGACAAAGGGGCAACCGGCACGTTGGAATTGTCGGCTGACGGCAAGTCAATCCTATTGACTGTTGAAGCTGGCGACTATTCCGAGTTTGGTCAGTGGATGCTCGAATACGGTCAGAGCGACGGCAATGCCGACCCGGATGCCGACGGTTATGACAATCTGCTGGAATTCGCCTATGGCGGTGATCCGACCAATGCGGCAGTTGTCGGAAATATGCCGACCTATTTCGTCACGGAAGAGGGCGGTACCAACTGGCTGACGCTGGCATACACTTATCGTTCCGATGAGAATTCCGGCATCACCTACGAATGTCTGACAGCCAATGACCTGGTTTATGGAACGTGGACCAATGCGGGCATTACCGTGGTGGGAACCGGCGCGGTTACCAACGGTTTCGGTACCGTTACCAACGCCATTCCGATGGACGGATCGATCGACTTCCTCGGTGTGTTTGTTGAAAAAGAATAACCGTTAAGTAGTTCAAGGGGCCGGGACTGGGCGGAAGCCTTCTCCCGGCCTTTTTTCGTGTGGAGGAAATCCAACTGCCTGATCGGCTAGGTAGGCGGTTGGCTGGCTGCCTGCTACTATATTTCTATTTGGAATGCGTGGATTGATAGAGGAATGTTGATGTTTTTCAGTATGAAAAAAATAGTTTTAACGGGTTCTCTTTTGGTCGGCGTGTTTGCGCAGGCCGAGATTTTTAACCTGGCAAAGTATCAGTCGGTTACTGCGGACTCATACGCAACGGATAAGCCGGAACAGTATGCGAACGACGGCTTTGTTTCGCAGGACAGCCGCTGGGTCAGCACCGGTTCCGGGCCCCATTGGCTGGAGATTGAGCTGGCTGTTCCGATGACAGTCGGCAGCGCCCACCTGTACAGCGGCGGAACCTGGAATTCCCCGATGTCCAATATCCAACTGCAGTATCATGACGGCTCAAGCTGGGTGGATATCCCGGGCGCGACCGTTTCCGGGAATACCTCGCCGGAGCTCAATCTGATGTTTGATTTGTCCGTGACGGCGCAGAAGTTCCGTCTCTATACGACCGACGGAACGGCCCGCGTGGTCGATCTGGCGCTCTATCCGCCGACGGATGACGGGGCGGCGGTTCCGTTTGGAACGGATATGGATCTGAACCTGGCCAAACTGCGACAGGTCGAGGCGTCGTCGATCGATGACGTGAATTTTCCCAAGCTGGCCATCGACGGCTATGCCGACGACACCTCCTGCTGGATTGGGGAGGGCGGAACCCAGGAGCTGGAGATTTCGTGGCTGCAGGCGGAAAAAATCCGCGGGATTCATCTCTATTCGGGATATGACGAACAGCCCGGCACGCAGATTGAAAATTTTAATGTGGACTACTGGGACTCGGGCAGTTCCAGCTGGGTGACCTTTGCCAACGGATCCGTGACCGGCAATGCCGAGCTCGAGCGCGAAGTCCGCTTCAGTGCCGCCAAAGAGGTGACAAAAATACGCATACAGTCGCTCGATACCGATGCCCCGGTGATTCGCGAGCTGGTCGTGCTGCCGGAAAACGGCGGTTCAGAGTATCCGCTCTGGACGGATGTGCAGGATGAAGTCCCGCCGACAGAGGACTTCATGGATTATGACGACGGTTACTACACCATCGAAAACCGCGATACGGGAACATTCTTCACAACGTCGACCAATGGTTCATCGCTGGTGTCGTCGTCCGATGCCTGGTTCCAGCTCCTGCTCAATATCGGAACGGACACCTACCGCCTGCGCAGCAAAGAGAGTGGCGAGTGCTTTGAGGTGTCGCTGGCTTCGACGAATGAGGGCGCGGCGATTGTCGAGGGCGTTTATTCCAGCGCGCCGCACCAGCGCTGGCGGCTGATCGATTCCGGCGACGGAACGCATTTCCGGATCGTGAACGTCTGGAGCGGACTCGCATTGGATGTGGACGGAACGTCCGTCGTTCAGAAAAGCATCACCTCCGACGCCTCGCAGGAGTGGTCCTTCGACTACCGGGATCACGTCACCAAAAAAGGGCAGGTGGCCTTCTTCCATTATAACTATATGTATCAGCCGGGCTGGTTCTACAGCTGGAGCGCCACCGCTGAGAACGACTGCGCATACGGGGATTATCACCCGATGCAGTGGGGCTGGTTTACGGGCTCGACCCCGGTCATCCTCCGCGATCAGCCCAAATGGTATTCCCGCGCCCAGGTGACCTGTGCGATGGGCTTTAACGAACCGGACAAAGAAGATCAGTCCAACATTCCCGAAGAGGATGCGGCGGATCAGTGGCCGCGCTTTGAGCGCATGCGGCTGCCGCTGGTCGGGCCGTGTCCGGCGCAGAACAACGGCACCTGGCGCAAGACCTATGAGCCGCTGGCCGAGGAGCGCGGGCTGCGCTCGGAATACATGGCGCTGCACTGGTATGCCGGCTGTAACGGCGGCAGCCCGCAGAACATTATCAATGTCATCAACAACCTGTACAACGCATACGGAAAACCGATCTGGATCACGGAGTTTGCGGTGAAGGACTGGAGCGGAACCTCGACCGGGTGGGACCGCAACGATAACTTTAACTGGCTGGCCGAATTCCTGTGGCGCGCCGAGAGCATTGACCACCTGAAAAAATACTCGCTCTTTGAATGGGGCACCGAAGATAACAACGCCGACCCCACCGTCAATGATGCGCCGACCATGGGGCTGCACATCCGCAATGATAAAACCAACTCCGGCTATGAGGATCTGTCGGAACTCGGCCTGATGCTGGCCGGCTGGGATTGCGACGACACCGTTCGTGATGCAAAGGAATATATTTTCCACAACAAAGGCAGCGGCCTGCGCCTGATTGACCACCCGGCCAGCAATACCGTTACACAGGCCAACATCCTGCACCGCACCGGCACCGATCAGTTTATATTCGAGACCGCTCCGAACGGTAAGAAATACATTATTGGCGTCAACGACGGCCGCCGTCTCTCCTATGACGGCTCCAGCGTCGGCCTCTCCGCCGCGGGAACCACTGGAACCGAGGTGGAATGGAGCCTGAGCGAATACCAGCATGGCTGGTACTACATTAATCATCCGGGAACCGGGAAACGCCTGCGCATTACCAGTGCCGGTGTGATTGATGTCGTAGATGACGCCACGGCCAACAACAACGTGCGCTTCCGGTTTGTCCGCCCGGCGGAGCCGGTCGGCATCGGCCGGAAACAGGTGCTGCCGTACGCCGAGAGCTTTGAAGATGGGCGCGGCGCATGGATTCAGTCGGTTGTAGACGACTATAACTGGCGGGTGAACAGTGGCGGAACGCCGACGGCGGCGGCCGGACCGAGCGGGGCTTCGGACGGCGACTGGTATCTCTACGCCGAGGGGCATCAGGATCAGGGCTCCGGCAAGACGGCATCTATGCAGTGCAACTTCAACCTTGGGAATGTCGTTAGCGCTGAAATGAGTTTTGATTATCACATGTACGGAAACTACATCAGCTATCTGGCGCTGGATGTGTATGATGGATCTACGTGGAGTTCCAATGTTTGGAAAAAGACCGGACAGCAGCAGTCCGGCAGCGATGATGCCTGGTCGGGCGCGGTGGTTGATCTTTCCGCGTATGCCGGAAATGAGGATGTCATTCTTCGCTTCCGCACTCGGAACGGAACCTGGAATGCGGCCGACCCGGCAATTGATGACATCCGGATTGAGGGCGAGTTTATCCAGCCGCCGTATGCAGAAAGCTTCGAAGACGGCCTCGGTGCCTGGCGCCAGTCGGACGATGATGACCTGAACTGGACGTGGAACACCGGCGCAACGCCGACGGGAAATACCGGCCCGAGCGGTGCGTCCGACGGCAGCTGGTACCTGTATGTCGAGAATCACACATCCGGCGAGTACTATAAGACCGCCTCCGTCGAGTGCACGTTTGACCTGGGTGCGGTTGAGACGCCGCGCTTGACGTTTGATTACCACATGTACGGAAGCTACATCGACTATCTGGCGGTCGATGTGTCCGACGGCGCCACCTGGACTTCCAATGTTTGGAAAAAAAGCGGAGCGCAGCATGCGAGCAGCGATGCCGCCTGGTCGAACGCGGTGGTCGACCTGACTGCCTTTGTCGGCCAGAGTGCGGTGACGATCCGCTTCCGCTCCAAGCAGAAGCAGTGGCATGCGGCTGATACCGCCATCGACAATATTCAACTGGAGGGCGCGACGCTTTTAGCGCCCTCGGTTCCGGAGGTGTCTGCGGAGCCGGGCGATGGATTTGTGACGCTCAGCTGGGCGGCGAGTTTGGGAAACACTCCAATCACCTACACGGTTCAGCGCGGCACGGATTCGGGCGGCCCCTATACGGAACTGACGAACGGATTATCTGCAACCCGCTATACTGATGAGATGGTCTCCAACGAGACCATCTATTATTACGTGGTCTATGCCACCGATGAGGTCGGTGCGGATTCGGATCTTTCAGCGGAGGTGTTGGCCACGCCGTCGATGTCATACGGTCCCTATGGAACCTGGGCGGAAGCGGCCTTTACCAATGCACCTCCGGGCACGGATGAATCCGCTCCCGGCAATCCGGATGGCGACTCAAACTCCAACTTGCTCGAGTGGCTGCTCGGAACCGATCCGATGGTCGCCGATTCGCCAATTACCTCAATGACCTTCGACGAGCCGAACCTGGTTATCACCTACACCCGCCGTATTGTTGAAGATGTCAGCATCTATGCCGAGGTAACGTCCGCTCTGGTTCCTCCGGATTGGGCGACGACAGAAATTATTTATGAGGGAGTCATCAGCTCGGACGGCGGGATTGAAACCGTGGCTGTCCTCATTCCGAATGATTCCGATCAGCGCTACATCCGCCTGCGCATTGAGCAGTAAAATTTATGTCGGAAGACGCCTGCGGGCGCCTTTCCTGAAAAAGGGATGATATGAAATTTGCTCGTTGGACAGCTGTTGCGCTGATGGTCTCGTCGCTGGCGAGTGGCCAGTCGATTACTGTTAACTCGACCAATTGCCGACAGATCATCGATATGATGGGCGGCGACATGGAGCGAAGCTCCAAGGCCATTCAATCTTCTGACAACAAAGAGGAGATGCTTCAGTGGGCGTTTGGCGACATCGCCTTTAATATCTGCCGGGTTCAGTACGACAAGAATCAGGAGCTGGTGGAGGGCACGAAAAACTGGGCCTTCTATGAGAAGCAGGTGATGACCATGCAGGAAATCAAAGCGCTCAATCCGGACATCCGGTTTTTTGCCACCATGCGGTCTGACTACGATGGATATGGCGATAACAACAATCTGCCGGACTGGATTTGTGACTATGAAACCAAAGAGGTCGACACAGATAAATACGGCATCTTTCTCGCCGACTATGTCGAATATATGGATCAGCAGGGGGTTCCCATCGACATGATGTGCGTGGCCAAGGAGTGGAAAGCCTATTTTCCCGCGGATGTTGCCCGGGATATGATCATCAAGCTTAACGGCGAACTGAATGCGCGCGGCGTTGCTGTGCCCGAAATCAGCGATCAGGGCTTCTGGAACTTGAGTGGATGCATTAACTATCTCGACGATGTCACGAGCCTGGGAACCGAAGACCTCTACGGGTCTTTCAGCTGCCATGATTACCAAGGCCAGGGCCTTTCATACTGGCAGACCGTTGAATCGAAGGCGGCTGCTTTAGGCAAGCCGGTTTATAATGATGAAAGCAGCGCGGGCGGTGGCAGTCCAACCTATGGCGAGGAGCTCGACATCTCGAAACCCATCAGCGCCTACGTGGGGAAGTGCGAGATGTATGAAGCCGGCATTAAGGGCGAGATGATGTTCGAAATCTGGTCGCGGGGAATCAACCGGGAAACCCGCGCCATCTATTGCCCCTCCGGCGGAACCGGTCGCCGAATGCGCGCGTATTACATCATGAAGCTGTTTGCCAACAATGCGGTGGATAGCACCTACATCACCTCGGAAATCGACTCCATGAGCGATGTGCACACCATGGCCTTTCGGCGGGATAATCAGATCATGCTATGGGTCATTAATGAAGGCGCCACCGACTACAGCTCTGTACCGGTTGCATTGGACGCATCCGCCATCAGCGGGTCCGTCAGTGAAACCTGCTGGAGCTCGAACACACCGATTACAGGCACCGCAAGCGCGGTTGCTGCATCAAACAGCAGTTTTGTCGTCTCCATTGAGGCGCAAAGCCTGAACTGCTACATCTGTGATGTCGGCAATCTCGGCGTTCCGTATGCGGAGAGTTTTGAAAGCGGGCAAGGGGGCTGGGTCCAGTCTGCAGAAAGTGACTTGGGCTGGACCGTTCACAGCGGCTACACAACCACCACCAACACCGGCCCCAGCGGCGCTTCGACTGGCGACTGGTATTTGTATGTGGAAAATCATGACGAAAATGCCTACTACAAAACGGCGGCCGTGGAATGCACCTTTGACCTGAGTGATCTTTATGATGCTGAATTGGGGTTCGATTATCACATGTATGGTCCGTATGTGGATTATCTGGTCGTTGATGTGCATGACGGCACTTCATGGACTTCCAATGTTTGGAAAAAGACCGGAGAGCAGCAGTCCAGCAGCGAGGCCGCGTGGTCCAACGCCGTCGTCAGCCTGACTGATTATGCAGGGAACACGAACGTGACCATCCGCTTCCGCTCCAAGCAGAAAAAGTGGCACGCCGCCGACACTGCCATCGATAACCTCTGGTTGGAGGAAATCGTGGTTCCGCCGTACACCTTGTGGTCCTGGCAAACCTTTGCTGATGCCGCTGAAGGAACAGACACGTCCGAAGAGGGCAATCCGGACGGCGACGCCAACTCCAACGAGCTCGAATGGCTGCTCGGAACCGATCCGCAGGTCGCCGATTCGCCGATCACCGCAATGACCTTCGCCGAGCCGAACCTGATTGTCACCTACACCCGCCGTCAGCTCGACGACGTCAGTGTTTATGCGGAAGTGACGTCCTCGCTGGCGTCGGCGGACTGGGCGACCACCGGTATTTCGGAAGTGGTGATCGCCGACGACGGCGAAATTGAAACCGTGGCGGTGATCGTTCCGGATGACTCCGGTCAGCGCTTTATCCGCCTGCGCGTCGAGCAGTAGGGGTGGTTTCCAATGTCTGGAAAAACAGGTTATGGTTTGCCGAGGCTTGGAACGCGCCCCCCCCCAGTCGCAGCTACCTGATCGGCTAGCTAGGTGGCAGGTGAGGGCGGTGTTAGTATTATAGCTGAACCATTACGTCTCGTGCTTTGAACTTTTTAAGGAAAAGATGAAAAAAATTGTACTGTATGCTGTTTGTCTGGGCCTGTGCGCGGCTGCGCGTGCGACCACCTCAGGCGATGTGATCGTGTCGCCGGAAGACAAGGGCGTGTTGGTCGATAAGTTTTTTTACGACTTCAAGATCAACAACAACCCCAGTTTCAGCGACAGCAAGCTGGATGACCTGTTCGTCATCGACGGATTTAATGGAGTTCGTACACCGATCTGGGGGAACACCAACCAGCCGGCCCACACGGCCGCGGGCGTGGTTGTCGGGTCGTATTACTCGGGCCATGTAAACATGATCAAGGAAGCTCAGGAGCGCAATCCGGACCTGATTGTGTTTGCCAGTAAAAAACTGAACGGGCAGGACTCGTTTCCGGACTGGGTGAAAGATGAAGACGGGGTGATTCCGGATCAGTATGCCATCATGCTGGCCGATTATATTGAGTATATGGCCACGCAGGATATCGAGATTGATGTGCTCGGCATTGATAATGAGGAAAAATATAACGAGGGGAACATCACGCCGGAACGTCACAAGGATATTGTGGATGAGCTGCTGGCCCTTTCCGCTGCGCGCGGTTTTCCAATGCCGCAGATTATCGGCCATGAAGATTTTGATCCTGATCGTAACAGCTGGATGGCCAATCTGATCAACAATGGCTTGGGCGACCGGTTGGATATTTTTGGAACGCACTATTACGCCCGGTGGCGCCCCATTTCGGCACTGCAGTCGGACCTTGCCTGGGCGGGGGACCGCGAGAAGTGGCACACGGAGCTGCATTGGGATCAGAAAGACGCTGACGATATGTATGAGGCGGAAATTTCCATTTCCGCCATGTGGGACTGCATCGACAACGACATGAACGGCCTGATGTGGTGGAGCTATTCCCGCTCCGGTTTCCGCGGAAGCATCATGAAGGATTTTTCAACGCCCATCATCGGCGCCCATACGCTGGAAATCGACGATGTTGACGGCGCCGGCATCCTGACGACCGGTAAGCTGCAGACGCGCGCCTTTCTCAAAGGCAACCAGCTGACCATTTTCGCCATCAATGTGGATTCCGGCACTGACTATTCCAACATGGTTTTCCGCGTCGATAGCGGCTATGTGATGAGCGATGTCGATGTGCTGCAATGGACCAGCACCAACGACACCGCCGGTGCGGAATCAACCGTGGCTCCGCTCGACAGCCAGTCCTTTGAGTTTACCCTGCCGGACCGCTCGCTCAGTTCCTTCACATTCACCTATGCGCCGGGCGGGCTCTTCTCGCACTATGCGTTTGAGGGCAACGCCGCCGACAGCTCGTCGAATGCTCTTCATGGCGCAGAGCAGGGCGGTGCCTCTTATCCGCCGGGGCGCGAGGGATATGCCCTGTCGGGTTCGGTTGATGTGCCGGCGGTTTCCTTCGACGACTTCCTAGCGACCTTCTGGCTTAAAACCGATGCCGCCGGTGGTGCGCTGATTTCGGGCGGCGACTGCTCCATTGCGATGGTGGACTCCAATGTTGTCTTCTCAATCGGCACCAGCTCAATCACGTCGTTTAAACCGCTCAATGACGGTCGCTGGCACCATGTTGCTGCAGAGCGGACCATTTCCGGCGGAGCAATGCAACTTTATGTGGATGGCCGTCTTGAAGCCTATGGCTCCGGCGCGGACGGAACGCTGGGTGAAACCAATCTGGTGCTCGGCGGCATCGACGGGCTGATCGATGAAGTCAAAGTCTATGACCGCGCATTCAGCACGAACGCCGCCGCATATTATTCCGCGCCGTCCGTTCTGCTCACAACCGGCGGCGACGCTGAGGAGCAGGGGCCGGTGGCCAGCTTTGTGGCGATGTCGTCCTGCCCGGCCGGAGCCGACTATCCGTACATCGACTTGGTCGAGGATGACGGAACCTGGCTGGACGGATACAACGGAACGTCGCTGCGCGCCATGAACACGGGGTTCGCGTCGGACACGGTTCTGGTTCCAAACATTGGAAACTCCTGTTTCACCCGCACCACCGACTACTGGTGGCGCGGCGTCTGCAAGCCGCAGTTTGACAACCTGACGGTGGAGGCCGGAACCTATTCACTCAGCTTCTACGTCGGCGACGCAGACACCAATTATCTGTTCTATGCCGTCCACACCGATCCGGTTTCCGGCAACCATGTCGGCCTGACTGCAACCGATCCGGACAGTCCGGTCCTGCCGGACATGGGCACCACGGCCAATTCCCTCATTAACAAGCTCGACACCAATGTAGTCGTTAATTTTGATGTGGAAGCTGTTCCCGGCGACGGCGAATGGGTGCAGTGGAATATCGAGTATACCGTCCCGACCAATTCCACGCTGATCGGGCAAAAGCTGGGCTTCCTCTTCCGCAAGCCGAGTCGCAACGGGACGTACGAAACCAGAAGCACTGGCGCGCTCGATGGGCCGATGATTCTGGACTTTGTTCCGGCGGAGGCCGAGGAGGATGTTCCTGTGCTGGTGGACTACAGCAGCAGCGGCACCACGGCAACCCCGGGCGAGGACTGCAATACATTGCCGACGCAGCTGGCGGAAGGCACCAACAGCATCGTGCCGGTTGTTGACTTAATCGAAGAGGGCGACGAGCAGCTCCTGTTCATCCTGAACGCAACGACAAACTTCTATGTGGCCGGAGCGAGCACCGTTACCGTGGCGATTGTCGACCACCCGATGGACGGCTGGCGCGCGGAACAGTTTGGAACGGATGCAACCAATCTGGCAGTTGCCGCAGCGTCTGCGAATCCGGACGGCGATTCCCTCAGCAACGAACAGGAATGGATTCTGGCGACCGATCCGCAGACCGCAGATTCGGCGATTGCCTCAATGACCTTTGACGACTCGAACCTGATTATCACCTACACGCGCCGCAAGATCGACGGCGTGACCGTCTATTCGGAAGTTTCCTCCACTCTGGCGCCGTCGGATTGGTCGACAACCGAAATCATCTACGAAGGGGTCATCAGCGACGACGGCGAAATTGAAACTGTCGCGGTGATTGTTCCGTCGGGAGACGAGCAGGGCTTCATCCGGCTTCGGGTCGAGCAGTAGAAGATTATGTGTCCGGGAGTGATTAGCCGAAGTGCAGCTCCTTCTACCTGATTGGCTAGGTGTTCCGGGACCCGTCTGTGTGCTATTATTGAGGGTGATTGTAGAGGCAAATTTAAACGGGATACGAGCATGATTAAAAAAGCAGGGTTGGGTTTCTTTGGGTGTTTTTTGTCGGTTTTCGGTGCGTTTGCGCAGACGAATACGGTGTTTGAGGCCGACTTTGAGTCGGGCACGATCGCAACGACCGGCACGATCACATACACTGCCGGATACAATGTACAGGTGCCAGTGACCAGCGGGCCGGACGCAACGCTGGGCAGTAACGCGCTTTTTGCCGATCCTTCAACGGGCGGGAGCGCGGCCACAGACATTACGCTGACACCGACCGGCGCGGTGTCGCTGAGTGGCAGTGATTCGGCCCGAGTGTCGCTGGATTTTGTGATCCGACGCACCAACGGATCCACGAAGAGTCATTACGTCACCGGCTATGATTCCGGCGACAACATTATTTTCCGGTTTGTGCTGGGGGAACTGAATGAATTTGGAAACGGCGGCTCGGATCGCCAGCGCCCCGGATATGCCGACGAAAACGGTGCCGCTTCATTTGCCGGCAAGATTGCTTCGGGTACCACCCCCGGAAACTATTGGTTCGGCAACGACGGGTCCACGGCGGACGGACTCAACCCTGCCAAAGAGGCGCATTTTGACATTACGGTGAATTCGAGTGGTTGGTCCGTATATACCTTGAAACTGGACGGAACCACTTTTGCTCAGACCACCACGCTGCCGACCTGGGATGGCGGCACCTATACGGAACTGGCCTATGTCAAGGTGACCGGAGAGAGTGCTTCTGCCGGGGGATATTTCGACAACCTCATGATTCAGTCCATCACCGGGCCGGAACCCGTATCGAATTCGCACGATTTCTATTACAACCTGGCAAAATATCAATCAGTCACTGCGGACTCGTCCGCATCGGACAAACCGGCCAAGTTTGCCAACGACGGATTTGTTTCGCAGGACAACCGCTGGGTCAGTTCCGGCGCCGCACCGCACTGGCTCCAGATCGAACTGGCGGCGCCCATGACCATCGGCAGTGCCCATCTCTACAGCGGCGGCACTTGGAATTCGCCGATGTCGGATTTTGTGCTGCAGTACGATAATGGCGGAAGCTGGGTCGATATTGGCGGAACGGATGTTTCCGGCAACACGCTGCCCGAGCTCAACCTGTCGTTCGATACCCCGGTGACGGCCCAGTCGTTCCGCCTCTACACGACCGACGGAACTGCACGCGTGGAAGAACTGACTCTCTATCCGCCGACCACCGACGGTTCCGACGTTGCGTTTGGGGTCGATGTGGACCTCAACATTGCCAAGTTGCGCCAGTACGACTATTCCTCCGTTTTCGGCGCGAACTATCCGAAGCTGGCCATCGACGGCTATGCCGACGACACGTCCGCCTGGGCCAGCACCAACGCTGCCGGCCCGCACGACCTCGAAATCCATGTTCCGCAGGGCGAGGCCGTCGGCGGCATCCAGCTCTATTCCGGATGGGAAGACAGCGCGGGATCACAGATTGAGAATTTTGAGGTGGCGTACTACGACAGCGGCACCAGCAACTGGGTCAATTTTGCGGGCGGTTCGGTTTCGAACAACACCGAGCAGGATTTGAACCTCTGGTTTGACACCGCTGCGACCTCCACCAAATTCCGCTTCCGTTCGCTCGACGCTGCGCAGACTGTAATTCGTGAGCTGGTTCTGCTGCCGGACAATCAAAACGGCGGGTATCCGCTCTGGACCGATGTGCTTGATGAAGCGCCGCCGTCCAACCATTTCATGGAGTATGAGGACGACTACTACACCATCGAAAACCGCGACACCGGACTGAACCTGACTACTGCAATGAACGGTTCGACAATAACGACCAACGAGCCATGGTTCCAGGTGCTCTTCAATTTCGGCACCGACACCTTCCGCCTGCGCAGCAAGGAGACCGAACTGTGCTTCGAGGTCGCGAATGCCTCCACTAACGCCGGCGCGGCCATTGTGGAGGGAACCTATTCCAGCGCGCCGCACCAGCGCTGGCGGCTGGAAAACACTGGCTACGGCGAGCATTTTAAAATCGTCAACGCCTGGAGCGGGCTGGTGCTCGGACTGGACGGCACCAACGTTGTGCAGGTCGCAGATGGGGATGAGTTTTCCAAACAATGGAAAATCAACTACGAGACCCATTTCCCGAAGCAGGGGCAGGCGTCGCACTTCCACTTCAGCCACATGTTCAAACCCAGCTGGGCTTATCGCTGGACGTATGTCGATGAAGAGGATCTGGGAACCGGCCAGTACATGCCGATGCAGTGGGGCGGCATCGGGAGCACGACGCCGGGCATTCTGAAGTATCAGCCGACGTGGTATCAACGGGCCAACCAGACCACTTTGATGGGCTTCAACGAACCGGACCTTCACGATCAGGCCAATATGGAAGTGGAAACCGCCGCCTATCAATGGGCCCGCATGGAGCGCTTCCGGCTGCCGTTGCTGGGACCTTGTCCGGCCGGCTACAAAAACTACTGGCGAACCGGTTATGAGGAGATTGCCGCAAAGGAGGGCCTGCGCTCTGAATACATGGCCATGCACTGGTATTCGACGGCAGGAGCGTCCAGCGGAAGCCCGGGTACGCTCATCAGCAACATGGAATATCTCTATAACCTCTACGGCAAACCCATCTGGCTGACCGAATTTTCGACCCGCAATTTTAACGGCACGATGACCAGCTGGAGCCGCAACCACAACTATAACTTTCTGGCGGAATTTATGTGGCGCGCCGAAACCCTGCCGTGGCTCAAGAAATGGTCGCTGTTTGAATGGGGATACGGCGGTGATTCGGACACAACGGATGCCAACAGCGAAAACCCGACCGATATGAACTCGCCGAAGCTGGCGCTGCACTACAGCAACGACAGCTCCGATCCCGGCTGGGAAGACCTGATGGAGTGCGGCCTGCTGCTCGCCGGCTGGGACGGGAATACCAACACGGTGGATGAGACCGCCTATATCATCCACAATAAGGGCCGCTACCTGCGCCTGATCGACCATCCGGCGTCGAACAGCGTTACGACGGCCGATGTTGAGCACCGCACGGCGACCGAACAGTTCATGCTGGAGGCTGCCCCGAACGGTAATAAATACATCACTGGCCTGAGCGACGGCCGCCGCCTTTCGTGCGACGGCTCCAGCGTCGACCTGGCCGCCGCCGGCACCACCGGCACGGCGGTGGAGTGGACGCTGACCGATTACCAATACGGTTGGTACTACATCGATCATCCGTCCACCGGCAAGCGCCTGCGCATCAGCAATTCCGATGAGGTCGATGTGGTTGCCGATACGACGGCCAACAACAATGTCCGCTTCCGCTTCATCAAGCACTACCTGCCAATCACGCTGACCGAAGTGCAGAGTCTTCCGTATTCCGAGAGTTTTGAAAACGGCGTTGGCGCCTGGCGTGAGTTTGACACGGAGTACAACAACGGGGCCGCAAGATTTTGGGAGGTCGGCTCCGGCGGAACGCCGACCGCAGCGGCCGGCCCGAGCGGCGCGTCCGCCGGCGACTGCTATCTCTTTGCCGAGGGGCATGACGCCGGATCCTACGTCACCAACAGTGTCCAGTGCGTGTTCGATATGAGCGCAGAGACTTCCACCTCGATGACCTTCGACTATCACATGTACGGAACCTATATAGACTTTCTGGCGGTCGATATTCACGATGGCACCTCGTGGACGTCCAATGTCTGGAAAAAGTCCGGCGCGCAGCACTCCAGCAGTTCCGAGGCCTGGAAAACCGCAAGCGTCAACCTGACGGGCTACACCGGAAATTCAGAAGTGACCATCCGCTTCCGCACGGCCAACAAGCAGTGGAGCGCGGCCGACCCGGCGATCGACAATATTGAGATTGGAGTGGCTGCCCAGACCCTGCCGTACGCCGAAAGCTTCGAGAGCGGCTTCGGCGCGTGGACCCAGTCGGCGGACGATGACCTCGACTGGACACGCAACAGCGGCGGAACGCCCGACTCTAACACCGGCCCGGGCGGCGCATCAGATGGCGACTGGTACCTCTATGTGGAAAACCACGACAGCGGCATGCAGTACAAAACGGCCTCGCTGGAATGCACGTTCGACCTGAGCACGGTGTCCGATGCCGAACTCGGCTTTGATTACCATATGTATGGTCCCTATATCGATTACCTGGCCGTTGATGTGTTCGACGGCTCATCCTGGGTTTCCAATGTCTGGAAAAAGACTGGCCAGCAGCAGGCCAGCAGCGAGGTCGCCTGGTCGAACGCCGTCGTCAGCCTGACGGACTATGCCGGCCTCGAGGATGTGATCATCCGTTTCCGTTCCAAGCAGGGAGAGTGGCACGCGGCCGATACGGCGATCGACAACATTTGGCTGGAAGAGCCGTATGTGTCCCCGTACGAGCAGTGGGCTGAGAATGCCTTTACGAATGCGCCGGTGGGGACCGATACTTCGGCGGGCGGCAATCCGGACGGCGACGCCAACTCCAACGAGCTCGAATGGCTGCTGGGCACCGATCCGCTGACGGCGGACTCGCCCATCACCAGCATGGAATTCGATGACACCTATCTGACCCTCCTCTACACGCGCCGTGTCGTCGAGGATGTCAGCGTCTATACCGAGGTGGCAACTTCGCTCGTGCCGCCCGACTGGGGAACGGCCGAAATTGTGTACGAAGGAACCATCAGTTCGGATGGCGAAATCGAGACGGTCGCGGTGCTCGTTCTCAACGACGCCGACCTGCGCTACATCCGTATTCAGGTTGAGCAATAGGGTCTGTTCGGGAACACTTGAGGAGGTTATTGAATGAAACGAACAGCTCTCATCATTGCAGGTGGTTCATTCCTTTTTCAAGGCGCGTTGGCCCAGACCGTATTGTTTGAGGCCGACTTTGAGTCGGGTACAACCGCAAACACCGGCACAATTGTCTACGACGCGGGATACAATGTTCAGACGCCGGTCACCTCCGCTCCGGACGCCACCCTGGGCAGTTATGTGCTGCTGGCGGATCCGACCTCCGGCGGCGCCGCGGCCACGGAGATTACGTGGACGCCGACGGCCGCGGCATCGCTGGTCGGCGGCCAGTCTGCCGTTGTGTCCCTGGACGTTGCCTGGTGGCGCAACAATGGAAGCACCAAGAGCCACTATTTGACCGGCTACGATTCCGACGACAACATCATCTTCAGGTTCGTGATGGCCGATTCCGGTGAGTTCGGCAACGGCGGCGCCGACCGCCAGCGCCCCGGTTATGTCGACAGCAGCGGACGCCATGCATTCACCGCGGACGAGATGGCTTCGGGGGCGACCCCCGGCAGCTATTGGTTCGGTGCCGATACGAATCCTGACGACGGGCTCAATCCCGCCAAAGACGCGCATTTCGAGATTACGGTCTCCTCCTGGGGGTGGTCGCTGTATGCGGTGAAGCAGGACGGAACCACCACGGCGCAGACCGCCACCCTGGCAACCTACAACGGCACCGTCCATTCGGAACTCGCTTATGTTCGGTTGACCGGCGAGAGCGCGGCGGCCGGCGCCTGGTTCGACAACCTGACCATTCAGTCCGTTGAGGGCGCGGACCTCCTGCCGGACATCTGGTTCGATGCCGAGCAGGGGCTTCAGCTCGACGGCGGTTATGTGGCCGCCTGGACCAACCTCGCCTCGCCGGGGAGCTATGATGCCGTGCAGGCCGCTGCATCCAAACGCCCGCAGCTGATGTATGAAATCTGGCCGGGCCATCAGGTGCTTCACTTCGACGGCACCGACGACATCCTCTCGCTGGCCAACACCGCAGGCAACGAGCTGTTCGAAGGCGAGCTGACGGTCTTTTTCGTCGGCCGCCGCGACACCGGCGGCAGCTTCAGCGGTTCCGACGGCTTTTTCGGAAATTTCCAGACCGGCAACGGGTTCAAGAATGGATGGACGCTGCGGGCGGGCCCCGACGGCACCTATGGGTTCGTGGCCGGAAACGGTGCCTGGAACGAGGTGGAGGGCGGTGTCGGCGAACTGGGCGAAGACTTCGTGCTGCTCAATGCGCGCTATTCCGACGCCGGCGACGGCACGGGCACCATGGAGCTGTTCAGCAGCCGGCTTGAAAGCCCGGCCACGGCGGAAACATCGCCGTTCACGATCAGCCCGAGCAGCGTCGATATTTCCATCGGCATGTTCTGCGGCTGGACCGCGACCGATTTCACCCAGCCGGTCGCATGCGACGTGGCGGAAATCCGCATCTACGGCCGCGCGCTCTCCGACACCGAGCGCGAGTCGGTCTGGAACGAGCTGGCCGCAACATATTCGATCGGCATTGAGCAGACGATTGTCGTGAACGATTTTCAGCCCACCGGCTATGAAGAGCCGACCGATACGCCGGTGCGGATTACATTCAATACCGCCATGGATCCGGACAGCATGACCAACGTCATTGTCGGCATCGGCGGGCTCGACGGCCTGCCCGAGGGCTGCGACTGGACGCACGCCAACGGATCGTGGGCTGCTTCCGCCGATTTCAAGACCTTCACATTCACGGCCGATCCGACCTTTCCGGCCGGCGAGCTGATTCTGTGCGAAATTCCGGACACCGTGCTGTCGGCCGGCGGAACGCCCTATGAAACGTCAGAGCGCGAGACCTGGTCGTTCATCGTCGACAACGGTGTGTCGTACGGCATCACGGTCGAGCTGATCGACCCGATGGCCATCGTTCTGCACAACAACGGCGACGAGCACATCCTGCCGCTGGAGCTGCATCTGCCGACCGCGGCCGCTGAGTCGTGCCCGGTGATGTTCTGGGTGCACGGCGGCGGCTGGACGGGCGGGGGCGGCGGCACGTGGGACAAGTCCGCCATCAAGGATGCCAACATGGCCTACTACTATGCCGACAAGCTCGGCGTGGCCGTGGCCAATGTGTCGTGGCGCGCCATGACCGCTTCCGACGGCACCTTCACCAAAGCCACCAACGACATTGCGCAGGCCGTCCAGTATGTCAAGGACAACGCGGAAGCGTATAACATCGACGCCTCCCGTATGGGACTCTACGGCGGGTCGGCCGGCACGCCGACTTCGTCGCTGGTGTCGCAGGCCAACACCAACATCAGCTGCTATATCGGCTTCAACGGGCTGTACAATTTTTCCAATCGCTCCGGTACAGGGTCGTGGGGCGGCGGAACCGCTTTCGGCCAGAACGACCCGAGCTATGCCGCCAACTCGGCGGCGCTCAATGTGCGCGCCAACCCGCCGGACTCGCTGTTCCTGCACGGCGATGCCGACACGACGATCGAGCATGAGCAGAGTGAGTGGTACGCCGACGCCATCGTCGCCGCGGGCGGCAGCGCCGAGGCGCTGATCTATCGCGACGAAGTCCACGCCTTTTTCAACGACGGCCAGGACATGCACTTCCCGACGATGCACGCCTCGGGCGAGTTCCTGAACCGCGTGTTCGGGCTCGGTTACGCCCAGTGGACGCAGGCCAACGAGCTGACCGAAGGGGACGGCGGCGACGACGACGGCGACGGCGTGAGCAATCTGGTGGAATACGGCCTCGGCGGCGACCCGGCCGATACGCGGGATGCGGGAATTTTTCCAAGCTTTGGAAAAAGCGGCTCGGTGATGCGGTATGTCTATCCGCGCCGGACTTCCGATGATTGCGGCATCACCTATTCCCTCGAGCTGTGCGACAACCTGGTTTCCAATGATTGGAATAGTGCCGGGTTTGTTGAAAGCGGATCGGGAGCAGTGAGCGACGCGTTTGAGCTGGTGACCAACGAAATTCCAACCCTTGGAAATCCTCAGCAGTTTGTCCGGCTGCGGATTGAGCGGGATTAGAGTATGCCAGTGTGTCGAGTCGTGCTGATTCTCCAGCTTGGCTTCAACGAGATGGACGTGAACGGGATTCGCGTTCCCGTCGAGTCCGGACAAACCAACCGTTTTTTCAAAGTGGAAGTCTGGAGCGAATGAAGCGCGGCGGTGCGGTGCCGTTTTTTGACCGGTTTACAGTTTGTGGCCGATGACCTCACTGACAGCCGGCGACCGGCATCAGCACCACGCCTGGATGCGGAAGCTGCTCGCACGTCTTTCGCTGCACTGTCTTTAAATAAGCCGGTTTTTCAGGGTTTGGGAAAAAGAAAGGCTGTTTCTCCAAACCTTGGAACCCTGACCCCTGACTTCTGCGCCAACCCTGAACAGCTAGGTGTGGAGGAGACGGTTGCATGATATCTTTTCAGAATAATTCGCGGGGGAGCTGGGTTATTGGTCTGCAAGGATCCCCGCATTCTATGAATTTGTTTTTGGGGATGGATAAAATGTTTTTAAGAAGAGGCAGGCAGAGAGCTGTCGTGGCGCGGATGGTTGCGGGACTTGTTTTGTTGGCGGCGAGTATTGGCGCGGCGAAGACGGCTCGCTCGGAAGAGGGTGTGGTTGCAATTGATTCCAAAAAGAAGCAGCGGATTGAGATTATGGGCGGTAATATGGAACGCTCGGCGGCCGGGATTCATAAGGCCTCCAATGCTCAGGAAATCCTGGAATGGTGCATTCGTGACATTAACTTCAACTTTTTCAGGGTCAAGTATGACAAACAGCAGGAAATGACCGAAGGCGTAAAGACCTTTGAGTGCTATGACCAGCAGGTGAAGACCATGAAGGCGATTCGCGCCTTGAATCCTGATATTAAATTTCTGGCAACCAACAAGTCTGATTACAACGGCTATGGAGGTGGAAACTGTAATAATTTCCCGACGTTCATTTATGATTACGCGACATCAAGTGCCGACAAGCAGAACCGGGTTCCTGCAACCGGGACTCGAGCTTTTGATGCGCAGAAATACGGCGCCTTCCTCGCTGACTATGTGGAATATATGCACCGGAAGGGCGTTCCGATTGATTATATTGCGACGGCAAAAGAGTACACCGGAGTTGTGACGGCCCAGCGGTCTCACGATGCGTATGAATCGATGGTTCGCGAGTTGAAAAACCGCAAGGTGCCGGTTCCGGAGGTTATCGGCCCGGCGTCTCACAATATTCGCGGCGGGCTCCGCTATTTGAGGGACGTCGACGATCTGGGGTATGAGGATGAGTACGATTTTTTTTCGACGCACAACCTGAAGAGAACGCCTGAGTTGTGGCGGGACTATGCGGATGCCTGCTCGAAGCTGGGTAAAAAGGCGATTGATGATGAGAGTTCCAATGCGTCCGGCGGGCCTACGTTTGGCGAGGAGCCGGAGATCGAGTTGCTGCTGGATCGGTGGCACGAAAAATGTCTCATGTATGACGCCGGGCTCGTTGGGGAACTGTTCTTTGAAATTTGGTCGCGCGGAATCGGGCGGGAAACCCGTTCGGTATATTTTAATCGCGGACAGCCGGGAAAACGGTTGCGCAGCTATTACGTGATGAAGGATTTTGCCAACTCGGCCGTCAATAATTATTACTGCAGTTCGGATGCCTCTGCGACGCCTTATCTTTCATCCATGGTTTTTCGTGACGACAGTCGGGTTCATGTTTGGCTGGTGAACCAAAACCGCCTTTCGATTGAGGACCTGACGATCAAGATGTCGGGCAAAAGCATCTATTATGATGTGGAGCACAAATATTGGGATTCAGCAGAGCCGCTTCCGGTAACGGAGATGATTCCCAATGAGCGGTTTAAGACGGTGTCCGTGAACCTGCCGGCCCAAAGTCTGAACTATATCCAGTTTATGATTAAAAAGTGATTCAACTGTCGGACTAGCTGTTTGGGTAGCTGTTTTTCGGGGGCAGGCTGGTGTTAAATATACGGATGATTTATGTAGAGAAAAAAATGAAATGTGGGTTGCTGGCATTGGTGATGGGGTGCGCCTGCTGCCTGTCAGCGAGTGCGGCGAATGAAGTGGTGATTTCCCTCAAAGAAAAAGGGCAACGACTTAACCGTTTCTTTTATGACTTTAAGTCGCCTTCCGCACCCAAAAAGTTTCTCCAGAACGGTTGGGGCAAAACGCTGCTCGAAGAATATGGCTTCACGGGTATCCGCACCTCGATCTACGGCACCGGCAAAAAACCGGCCCATCCGGCGCCCGGCGTGGTGCTGGAGGAATACTACGAGCCGGAAACCGCCGGACTGAAGCTGGCGAAAGAGATCAATCCGAACACAATTATTTTCGCCAGCAAGAAGCTGGATAATACCGATTCTTTTCCGGCATGGACGAAGAACTGGGACGGGGTGATTCCGGAACAGTATGCGATTCTGATCATCGACTACATGGAATATATGAAGCGCGAGGGGCTGGAGATCGATGTGCTGGGCATCGATAACGAGCGGCGCTTTAATGAGGGCAAGATTATGCCCGACAAACATCACGCCATCGTCATGCAACTCCGGAAGCTGACCGCAGAACGCGGCTTAAAAATGCCGAAGATCATCGGTCCCGAAGATTATGCCATGGGGCGCAATAACTGGATGAAGACCTTTTCCCAAATGGGTAGCGACACGATGGATATTTTCGGGAGTCACTATTATACGCGTTACCGGCCGCTCGATAAGCTGAAGTCGGACCTGGCCTATGCTGGGGATCGCGAAAAGTGGCACTCGGAGCTTCACTGGGATGATCATGGCGCAAAGGGGGAAGGGACCCATTCCATGAAAACCGCCGCCTGTTCCTTTCTCGCGCTGTGGGATTGCGTCGACAACGGCATGAACGGGTTGTCGTGGTGGGACTTTAATCCGAAGAAAAGGCGTCGCGACTACCTGATGCACGCCGCGACGGTCCCGCTGGTTAATGCGCATCCGGTAAAGGTGATCGATCCCGACGGCGCGGAAACGCTTGATCTGGACAAGCTGCACACGCGCGCCTTTCTACAGGACGACAAACTGACCATTTACGCGGTCAACTACAACAGCAGAAAAGAGTGGGATAATCTGAAATTCAAACTGGCCACCGGTCGCATTGTCGGGGCGGTGGAAGGGCGGCAATGGTCCGACGGCGCTCCGAATGAAGGAAATGTAGCTTCGATCCGGCCGTTTGCCGGCAAGATCTTCCGGGTCGACCTTGCGCCGGGAACCATCAGCATTTTTACCTGCCGGATTAAGCTATAACCAAGGAGTGAAGCATGTCGGATCGAACCCCAAAACGCTTTTTTACAAAACATGCTAAATCAAGCGCCGCGCTCATCAGTCTTGGGATTCATGCGGTTCTGATTATTGTGGCGATCTCCTTCGTGGCGGTAACAGTGATTACGCGGGAAGAACAGAGCTTTGAAGCAAAGCCGGTAAAACGGCCGAAGATGCCGCCCAAAAAACTTCAGGTGCCGGTAAACATAAAGAAGAAAAAGATGCAGAAGCCCAAGCTGCGTCAGCGAATTGTTGTTAAAAAGGCCATCAATACGCCCGAGATCAAGATGCCGGAAATCTCCGGGGTCAAAGGCGGCATGGGATCCGGCTTCGACGAAGGCGGCGGTGGCATCGGTTTCTCCATGCCGGAAATCGACTTTTTCGGCGCCAAGGGTAAAGGCGAGAAAGTGGTTTTTATCGTCCACTTCGGCCCGGCCACTATCGGTAAGAATCCGTATCAGCGCATGACGGGTTATACGATCCGCAAGCGCTTGGAGGATCTGATTAATGACCTTCCCGGGGTTTCGCTCTTTAATGTTGCCGCTTACTGGGCGCACGACACGTGGGCTCTGAATTCGGATATGATGCTGGCCACTCCGGCCAACAAGCAGAAGGCCATGGACTGGATGAAGCCGGTTAATCCCCTTCAAGGAAAATATAGCCACTGTTTTGATAAAAGTTCAAAAAGTCAGGCGATCAAGAAGGCTCGTGCAAAATATCCGACAGAAGTGAACAGGCTTTGGTCTTATGCGCCCAAGTGGGTTTATCCGTACGAGGTTCCGGGAAAGATCAACAGCAAGTATCTTGGTCAAGACAAGGCGTTTAAGCACTGGAACCGCGGCGTGACCTGGGCGCTGCAAACCCAGAAGCCCGACACCATCTTTATCCTGACGACCAACTATATCGATGCGTGGGGAAGTGATGGTAAGGGGAATCCTTCCAAGTTGTCGGCGGCCTATAAAAAGATGATCCGCGATGTCTATGGACCGGATCGACACAGCTGGCCCACGCTTAATGTGGTTGTTCTGAAGCACGGCAACAAAAATCCCGACACGGTTTTGAATTCGCAGTTCGGCCCGATCATTAAGGCGTTTCGGGGCGACGGTTCTGTTATCCGGGACATTTCAAAGTATATGACGGATGAAGAGCAGGCGATGTACAAGGAATTCAGAAGCCAATATAACTAGTACGAATGATTTGATCAGAACTAAAAGGGGTAATGTATGACATGCAATAAGGCCATCCTTGGTTTGCTTGTAGGTGTTTCGCTTGCATCTGGCGTATCTGCTGTTGCGGATTCAGGCCGCGAAAAGTTTCTCGACCGCGCGGTCGCTATTCAGAATGAACTGGATCACCTGGAAAAAAATTCCTCGCTGCTGAAAGAAGCGTTTGAGCTGATCGAAGATTATGAGCGGAAGATGGGGCCGCTCTTTATGACCCCGAAAACCAAAAACGGTTTTCCCCGCGAACCGAAGAGCGGCATGGAGTTGGAATATTCCATATTCGCCGTTCAGCAGGGAATTCTCGACCATGCCTACACGCCCGACAACCTGAAGAAATACCGGAAGCTTTTTGAGGGCGCGCTGTTTGAAACCTCCACCTATTTCCCCGGGGAAGTCGCCCCCCCCAAGGATCCGAAGAAAATTTATACCATGACGATCAATGCTTCGCAGCCGGAAGCGTGGGGCTCTCCGGTGGCGGGGCGTGACGCTCCGGCCCGCCGGCCCACAGGATGCTATCTGGCGCCGGGCTGTGTGGCCGAGGTGGCGGTTCCGCGTTCGCTGGTGGGGAAGGGCTATTCCATCCGCGTCGGCGCGCATTCTTGGGACCTGAAGAAAAAACCGAAGGTTAAACGCTTGGACCGTGTTTCGCTCGTATATCCGATCACGGAACCGCGGACGCTGATTGCTAATCCGCTCGGTGGCGGCATCTATATTGAAGTGCCCTACGAGGCCGATGCCGGCGTGGTGGAGATCCAGATGAGAAATGTGGTCAGATCTCCGTTCTTCTCCGCAAAGAGTTTTGATCAGACAAGTTTCAGTGATTGGAAACAGGAGCGCAAGCTGAAGGCGCCGTGGGCCGATTTCGAAACCGATAAATTTATGATGCAGGTGCCGAGCGCATGGATTCAGGACTTGGATGACCCGGAAACGCTGATGGCCGATTGGGACAAGGCGATGGATGCGATCTCCGAACTGTTTGGCCGTCCGGTGGAGCGATCCAAGCATGTACTGTACATGCAGGCCGACGTGATCATGCGCGGCAGTGCAAACTTTCCGGGATACCCGCAGTCGAATACGCCCTACAATCCCCACAAGCCGGAGCAATGCCGGCATAAGTGGATGATCGAGGGGCCGCAGAAAGGCACCGCGATTGTTTTTCACGAAATGGGGCATTCGGCGTTTATCTCTAAATTCCGCGGTGAAGTTGAAGCGTTGGTTAACCTTCCCTATGTCGCAATCCAGAATCGCAAATTCGGCGTCAGTCTCGATGAGGCCTTCGGGGGATCATTGTCCGGTTTTAAACATCTGACCCTGGATGAAGTTGCGGCCATGTGGGTGGTTACCGAAAACTTCCGCAAGGGGAAGGAGATGAACCATACGAACCGCCCCGGCGATGAAATGAAGTATCAACACCGCGGCTACGGAAAGTATGTCGAAATTGCCAACCTCTTCGGCTGGGATGCGCTGAGCCGCTTTTGGCGGATGGATCACGAAAAATATAAAGAAGGCGACAAGGTTCCGCAGAATAACGATCCGGTCGATGACCGCATCCTGCGCCTCTCCAAAGCCGCCGGGGCCGACCTGACGCCGCTGATCCATTTCTGGGGCATCCAGCCGAAAAATCCCCAGGCACTGGCCCGGGCGATAAAAAAGGAAGGCCTGAAGCCGTCCCCCCAAATCCTCGAGCGGCTGGAGCATTATAAAAGCGTCATTCCGATGAATAACACCGAATTTCGCGCGCACAGCAAACGGGTTTACCCGAACGGACTGAAAAATCCGAAAAACCCGCTCTACGGCACCGGTTGGTATAAAGCGCAGCTGCCGAAGTATGACGAAGCCTGCGGTGAAGCGGCGCAGACCGCGCTGCAGGACATTATCGACTGCTATTTTGGGAAGGGAGTTTAAACGATGAACGTTCGTGACTTACTGGCAAAACAATTCACGGACGTGATGCTCCATTTCCTTTGTGTGGAGGGATGCCGTCCTCGGCGTCCGCGGACAGCGAAGACGCTGTCCCTCCATAAGGCACCTCAATGGTTAATCGTTCTAATAGGCTGTGCCATTGCATTGAGTGCAGATGCGCGACAGCCGAACATTATCTACATCAACACCGACGATCTCGGCGTGATGGATGTCGGCTTTAACTCGGGCCGTTACAACACGCCCAACGTCGACAAACTGCGTTCGGAAGGAATGCTCTTCACCGAGGCCTATGCGCCGGCCGCCAACTGCGGCCCCAGTCGCGTCTGCGTATTCAGCGGACAGGTCGGTCCGCGCCACGGCGTCTACACCGTCGGCAGCTCGGAGCGGGGACAGGCAAAGCACCGTAAAATTATTCCGGTTAAAAACCGCAATCTGATCGAGCCGGAAAACGTGACCTTTGTTCAGCTTCTCAAAGACGCCGGCTACAAAACCATCCACCTCGGCAAATGGCACGTCAGCAAAGATCCGCTGCTGCAGGGCTTTGAGATCAATATTGGCGGGGACAAAGGCGGCAGCCCGACCGGCGGTTATTTTGCGCCGTTCGGCAAAGGATCGATGGAGTCCTTTAATGAGCTCTATCCGACGGACACGCACCGCGTCGATATTTTTGCCGACCAAGCCGTCAAATTCATGCGCGCCAACCGCGACCATCCGTTCTTCATGCATATGGCCTATTATTCCGTGCACACCAAACTCGAACCGGTTCCGGAGTTTATCGGAAACTATGACGGCAAAGAGGTGAACGCGGTGTATGCCTCCATGATTGAGAAAATGGATCAGGGCATCGGAATAATCCTCGACGAACTGGACGCTCTCGGGCTCAAAGACAACACCCTCGTTCTCTTCTGCTCCGACAACGGCGGCATTGCCAAAATTTCATCGCAGGTACCCTTCCGTTCGGGCAAGGGCTCCTATTTTGAAGGCGGCGTCCGTGAGCCGCTGGTTGTGCGCTGGCCCACGATGGTGAAACCCAATTCAACCAGTGATATTCCGGTAATCGGCCTCGACTTTTATCCGACCTTTCTCGACGCCGCCGGCATTGCCAAACCCGAAAACAAAGTGCTCGACGGCGTCAGCCTGCTGCCGCTGCTGACGGGCCAGGATGGTTTTCCGGAACGCACGCTGTTCTGGCACTTCCCGATCTACCTGCAGAAATACGGCGGTGTGGCCGATGACTCACACGATCCGCTCTTCCGCACGCGTCCCGGCTCCGCGCTGCGGCAGGGAAAGTGGAAGCTACATGAATATTTTGAAGACGGGCGTATCGAGCTGTACGATCTCGAAACCGACACTGGCGAGCGCAAAAACGCCGCCGACGCTCATCCCGAAACCGCCGCACGGCTGCATCGCGAGCTGCAAGCGTGGCGCACTAAGGTCCATGCGCCGGTGCCGACGGAACCCAACCCGAAATATGACGCTGCGGCAGAAGCCGCAGCCATCAGGAAGGCGCAAAAGAAATGATCAAACGTTTTTTCGTACCCCTTCTTTTTTCAGTCACCGCCGTTTTTGCCCGGGAACAGCCGAACATTCTCTGGCTGACCATTGAGGATACCAGCGCCTATGAATTTGGTTGTTATGGTAATCCTGACGTTAAGACGCCGAACATTGACGGACTCGCAGAGCAGGGAATTCAGTTTATGAAGGCATGGTCGACTGCGCCGCATTGCTCGCCGGCGCGCTCCTCGCTCATCACCGGATGTTATGCCACTACCTTCGGGATGGATAACCATCGCCGCCGCTGGAATACACCGGGCGATATCTTTTATCCGCAGCAGCTGCGCAAGGCGGGCTACTTCTGTTCCAATAACTACAAGATGGATTACAACACGACGCGGAATCACCAAGCGATGTGGAACGAGTGCGGAAAGAAAGCCTCCTACAACAGCCCGAGCCGCAAAAAGGTCCAGCCGTTCTTTGCGGTCTTTAATGCCAATATTACGCACATGAGCCGCCTCACCAGCATCACGCTCGAAGGCCGCCGCGACTTTTCGAAAGAGGGGCTCGATCCGGCCACGCTCAACTTGCCGCCATACGTGCCCGACGTGCCGGAAATGCGCTCCGACTATGCCTTCCATCTCGAAGGCGTGCAGGATGTTGACCAATGGGTTGGGATTCATTTGAAGGAGTTGGAAAAGCAGGGCCTGGCCGACGATACCATCATCTTTTTCTATTCCGACCACGGCGGCTGCCTGCCGCGCGGTAAAGGTTTTCTTTATGAAAGCGGCCTGCGGGTTCCGATGATCGTCTACCTGCCGAAAAAATATCAGCATCTCGCCCGGCTCAAGCCCGGCAGCAAATCGGATCGGCTGGTCGGCTTCGTTGATCTCGCGCCGACGCTGCTCAGTCTGATTGGTGTGAAACCGCCGCAGTCGATGCAGGGAAAGGCGTTCATGGGCAAACACGAGAAGCCTCCGCGCGAGTTGCAGTTTGCTTTCCGCGCCAACCAGGAAAAACACTTCGATCCGTTGCGCGCCGCCACCGACGGCCGCTGGAAATACATCCGCTCCTACCTGCCCGGCAAAGCATACTGCCTGCGCAACGAATTCCAG
>CAZABK010000006.1:0-71902 GCA_964483355.1 uncultured Verrucomicrobiota bacterium
CTCAACACTCTTCGCACCGAGAATCCAGGCACCGGTGCTGTTATCGACCAGCGTTTCGCCGTCGGCGGTAACCGTGTACCAGACGCGCTTGTTAACCGCAAAGTTTTCGGACGCGGTGCCGATCATGATCTCTTTGCTTTTCGGCCATGCGTTGAATACATCCATTTTGAGACTGCCGTCTTCGCTGTTCGGCATACGCGCGCCGGCATTGTCGGCGCCTTCACCCCAGAGCGTCTCAAACGAGGCGCGCGAGGTGCCGTCGGCGGCATACCAGTCGCAGTCGGTGATGAATTGGCCGGTTCCGAGCGGATCGGTGTTCATCTGTCCATCGTGGCGAATCTTCTCGCAGCGGTCGGCGGAGATGCCTTTGAAGCCTTTAACCTGCATGAGCCAGTCAAAGGTATGCTCTTTGTCGCCGTCGAGATAATCGGCCAGCACAATGTAGTCGTCCATCATGATCATCAGGCGGCGCTGCGTGATGTCTTCGGTGTACTCGGTGCACAGCCCGTATTCCGGCGTTGCTGCAGGAATAAACAGGGAGCGGTTTTCGCCTTCAGCTTTTTCCTGGAAGGAAATGCCGTCGAGATGGGTGTAGACCAGCCCGCCGTACGGAGGATGGCTCCATTTGGAAACACTTTCGACCGCCGTAGCCTGCATCATGTCGCCGGTGTAGTAGAAGGTGCGGAAACTCTCGCGCGGCTCCTGCTGCTTCTGATCGACCACCACCATGTTTTTGGTCAGGGAGGTCTGAACCAGGAATTTGTAGAGATAAGAACCGTAGCCGTACCAGAACATTTCCGGGTTATAGAAACTGCGGCCGTAGCGCATCATGTTGATGAAGTTCAGGCGGTCGAAGTGACCGTGATGCCCGCCGTGTGAACCGTAGTGCAGCACGGCCTGGATCTGCTCGCGCTGTTCGCGGCCCGGGGTCTGCGAACGCAGCATGACGGCACCGAAGTTGTCAGCAAACGCGGACTGCGTCATCTTTTCCGAAGTCACCTCCGGCAGTTCCGGCACGCCGTACAGCAGGTCGCGCTTGGTGCCGCGGTTAATCACAGCGGCGTATTCCGGATCGCGGTACATGTAGTAGGCCAGTTCGTACGGCTTGCCGGTCACAAAAGCTTCCTTCGCATCGTTCACGGCAAAAATAACACCGCGGTAGTCGAGGAATGGAATCAGAGCATCCCACATATCCTTGATGCCGATGTGGTTCTGGTTGATGGAACCCCATTTTTCAAAGCTCATGCCGTGCAGCCCCGCCACGCGGCGGCTGGCCTGCAAAGAAAAGTGCGGCGTCGTGCCAATCAGGAATTTGTGGTCCTTCAGGTTGACGCCCCACGGCTCCAATGCGATCGCCACTTCGGAAAACTCACTGGCAACCCAGGTGTTGTAGCCGACGGCACATTCATACCACCAGCCGTCACCCATGATGCCGTGATACATTTGCGCATAGACGCCGGACGGCATGTTGAGCAGCGTGTCCACCAGATACCAGTCCTGCAGCGCCAGTGCGCAGTACAGCGCACCGATAATCTCCGCCACGTTCCAGTTGCTGATGCCGCCGCGCGTGTTGTACTTGACCGTCAGCTCGGCAAACAGGCGCATAGTCTTCTGGATCTGCGCGTGATCCTCTTCGGACAGTACGCCGGAATCACGGACCATGTCGTAGCTGCGTGCGACTCCCTGGAAAAAGACCCCTTCATGAACAAAGCCGTCGCCGCTGGCCCGTTGGGTCGCAGGATATCCGTCTTCCTCTCGGGAGAGGCGGCGAAGCAGCGTGGCAACTTTCTCCGCATACTCTTTTTTGCCGGTAACCTGATACGTAATGCCTGCACGCTTCAGCTCGTCGGCATTGTGCTTGTGATACATCGCCAGATTGCGATTTTCAGGATCAAATTTAGCGTCCGGAACGTTCCACTTGGAAACATTCTTCTCATATTCCGCGAGCTCCTTTTTCGCCCACTCATAGTTGGCGACCTTGTCTTTCACTTCCTGCCACTTGTCGGCAGTGAAGACAATATTCGGAGTCGGCAATGTCACCGCCGTGAAATATTCAATCGTTACAGCCGAAGAGCCCTGCCCGTTCGGGATGGCTTTGATAATCTGTTTTTCGCGCGCGCCGTCCGGCAGGGAAGCCGGAATGCTCACGGTAACCGAGCAGGTCTGCTCTTCGCCCGGAGCCAGCTCAAACACAGTGGGCTCGAGATCGACAACCATCGACTCCCAGCCGAGCTTTTCAACGATCAGCTGCACGCCCTGCATTTCATCGGTGGTGTTACCGATTTCCAGCTCATAGCGCACCGCACCGCCGGCTTCGGTGGCACGTCCCTGAACAGCGGACTCGACCGCAATCAGTTCGCCTTTGACGACTTCGACGTTGCGGATCTTAAGCTTTTTGTTTTCCGCCGAATTGACGGTGATTTCCAATTCCTTAACCGCCTGCAGCGCGTTGCCCTGCTGTCCGATATTGACATCAAACAGATCCCACGACAGATAGACGCGCTGCCAGCCCTCGCCAGCGACCAGCGCCTTGGCGGTCGACGCCGGGTTCAGCTCCTGATGGTCGAGCGGATCGGCCTTAAACGTGGCAACTACCTCCGCGGTGGTCGGCTTTTTGAGAAATACCTCAAACGACAGGCCGGCAGTTCCATACCAGTCGGCGGAATCGCCCTTAAACTCGCGCTTCAACGTTGGATAAACGCGGTTCTGGTTGCTGTAGGTGTACGAGATCGGGCTGCCGCTCAAAAACAGCGAGCCCTCCTCTTTGGCTTTTTCAATGCCGGCCCAGTCCGACATGTCGGAACTGCCGACATCCATGCGCAGACCCGCCTGCGTCATAAAGGGGATCATGACGGCCACGGCCGCCGGTAATATCTTCATCATTATTCTCCTATTGTAAAAATGTATTAGCCACAAAGGTCACAGAAATCTCAAAACAGAACGGCTTACCGTCTTGTGTGTTTTTGTGCCCTTTGTGGCGAAAAAAATACGCGATTTAAACGTTCTTATTCTGGGCTGAAAGCCATCGTGATGGAACCGTTTTTCTGTTTTCCTTCAAATTCAACCCAGATTTTGAAGGCCTGATCGGCATATCGAACCGCTTTGACCTTTACTTCCGTGTCCTTGATTTCCACATCGCCGCCTTCGGCGCTGACATCCACGCGGATGGTCTTGCCGTCATTCTTCAGCAGGATGGTGTTGGAACCAATGATCTCATATTCGGTGTGCGTCACAATCGCGGTATCGAATGCAACCCGTTTGGAGGCGGAAAACTCATCCGTGATCGTAATGCTGCCCTTGCCGGATTTATCGTTGGTCATCGTACGGACCAGTTTTTCGAGGGAGTCGACCTCATAGGCGGCGCTGAGATCCAGCACGACCTTATCGCTGTTTTCAGCAAACCCGGTTTCGAGCACTTTTCCGCGGAACTTCCGGCCTTCCGACTGCAGGGTTCCATCCACACGCGGAACCGGATGCCCCCAGGAAGAACGCATTTTGTGGGACGACGAAAATGCGCCGGCCTGGTAGGGAGGCGCGCCGAGGTCGCCGGACATGATGTGATCATCGCCGAGCACCATCACATAGCTGCCCACATCCATGTGGTTGTGGTTTTCGGCATTATGGCCGGCCTTGATGGCAATCGAGAACGGAACAGCCTGCTTGCCGCGGGAAATCACAATGCCCATATCCTCAAAGTAGGTGTGCGACGGCAGCACCGAAGCGGCCCGGTCGGCATCCACATAGGAAACCGGATCGGCCCATTCCTGAATCAGCATGGTGATGTCCGCCGGACGGCTGTAGGTCGGCTTCTGCGCACCAAAGTTTTTGGCGGACAGCAGGTAGGCATAGTTGTCATTCCCTTCACCGACCCGGGCGCCGCCGTCGGCGAAGCACGGAAAGACACCGTTCTGAATTTCAAAGCCGGCGGGGAAGTTGCCGACGCGTTTCATTTTTTCCGGGTTGTCGAAAGCGAACATATCGACCTGTCCATCCGTGTAATCATAAATGGTCTGGGCCAGGTAGAGATAGTTGCCGAAGCCATAGTTCCAGTAGCCGATGCCCTCGGAGCAGTAGCCGTCGGCACCGTAGCCGCTGAGGAAATATTTCGCGCTGTTCAGTGCGCAGCCGACAGCCGCCAGACGCTCTTCCGGATCATCCGAAGCTGTCAGGGTACAGAATAGCGTTCCGCCGGTGCAGACGGAATTCCAGTTGCTGGTGCTCCACATCCAGGACAGCCCCTTCGCTCCTTTTTTCGTCAGCTGGCAGCGCTGCAGGTAAAAATCAATCATGCGCCACTGAATCTGGTCGAGGATTTCCTTCCGCAGCTCGGCCGGCAGTTTATCCTGCAGCAGGGTTTCCGCAATCATCAGCACGGAACCGAATTTGCGGGCGCCGAGGTCGATGTCAATCCGTCGGCCTTCAAGCACGTCGTTGTCGGAATCATCATGATTGGGATGCAGCCACGACTTCATCTCCATGATGGCGCTAATGTGCTCTTCAATCTGCGAAAGGAAACGGCCTTCGTTTTCGATGCACTCCGCAATCACCGCGCGCTCCAGCACTTCCATCGTGCGGTAGTAGCGGGGCTTGTAGATGCCGCGATTGCCCTCTTTATTGGCCCGGCGGTAAATCTCGTCGGTAATCGGAACCTCCGGCTTTTTGGCGATGTCTTCCTGAGCCTGCTTATATATTTTCTGCGCGGATTCTTTTTCAGCAATACGAGCCCAGAAGGCACGATCGCTGATCGGCGGCGCCGGACGGAACGGCTGGTCGGAAATGAAAGGTTTCAGCATCTCCTTCTGCTTTTCCGTGGGATAGATGATCCCTTCGTCGGCATGGCTGAGATATTCACTGATGTCCAGCTTCTGACTGCCAACCGCCTGGCATCCGGTACCCATCATCATGGTGGCGGATAATAGTAATCCAAACACTGCTCTCACTGATTTCATAACAATCTCCTTCACTCCTTATCCTTCAAACTCCGACATTAATCGCGCAGATCAAAGATATACGCGGTTCCGCATTCCATTTCCATCGCTTTGCTCAGATCCACATCTTCTCCGCTCAGGCAATCAGTTTCCGCCTTCATTCCGGCCGGCGGGACAAAGGTGCGCGGGCTGCCTTCGTGGTTCATATCTCTGCCGCCGCTCTTAGCGCGGTTGATCGCCACATAGAACGGACCATACTGCCCCTGCACAAAATCATTTTCTTCCACGGTCTGCGTGTGGCCGTACGAGAGGTAACGGTCATTCACCAGGTGGTAGAGATCCCATTGGATATAGAGCAGATCCCGCTCGCCCTCCTTGATCATGATCGGATCAATAATGCGGGCGCTCGAAGTCGGATCGGTCCAGAAGTATGGACCGGAACGTTCGGCCGGCAGACGGTAGTCTGTTTGCGGCTGTTTCCAGAACTCTTCGAAGGCTTCGATGTTATTCAGAATCGCCAGGGTCCGACCGGCCTCGCTGGTCAGATGCATCCGATCCTTCCGGCCATGGCTGACCTCCGCAAAGTTATCGGTCTGCTCCAGGCCGAAGCGGACAATACGCTGCGCAATCGGATTTTTCAGCTCGTTGGCGGCATAGACGAACTCGCCCCAGGCGCCTGGCCGGAACGGTGTCTGCGTATTACGCGAGCCGACCGCCGACTCCACCATCCAGGTGCAGTGGCCGTTTTCATTCCACGGAATAAAGAAGTGCTGAATCGCGCCGAGGAACGTTGAATACTGTTCAACCAGCACCGGATCGTCGTGCGTGATCTCGCACATCTCGGCAAACGCACCCTGCATCTGGCCATAGCCCGGTGCAAAGCCCCACTCCATCGTCACCCCGCCGGGGGAAATCAGTACCTGATCGCCATCCCGGCCACGGTCCACATCCTCGGTAATGTTCAGCACAAATTTTTCAAACTCCGCCTCGCGCGGCATGATGCCCATCACCATACGGAAGGCACTCTTGAAGAAAGAATCCGGGAAGGCATCTTCGGGCGATAGCAGCTTCAGGCATTCATTCACCTGCCAGGCCGCCAGCGAGGTATGCATATCCTGGTTGGCGCAGCCGGTACGCATGGAGAGGCGCGGATAATCCTTCCAGATCCAGTCGCGGAAAACCTGAATGTAGGCCTCTTTGCGAGTAACGCTCTTTTTTCCGTCACCGTTGTTATCCATCTTTTCGGCAAACAGCGCCGGATCCTTTTCCAGCTCCGGCAGCACGCCGAGGAACGACCGCGCCAGACCGCCGGCAAAGTATCCCGGCAGGCCGCCGTTGGCCCGGCTGCGATCCGGTCCGCCGACCCAGCCCGGCGTTCCGCCGCCGATTTCCCAGCCGCCGTCAGTACCCTGATACCGGCAATAGCCATCCAGCAGGGCAATGGTGCGATCCACCATTTCCCGATCCTGATAATAACGGGAAACCGGTTCGTTATACATTGCCATATACATCTGCCCCGACGAGGCATGCGGGCGACCGCTTGCTGAACCGGTCACATTATAAAGCCAATTGCCTTCATCCCACTTTTCATTGCGACCGGTCGCCAGATATTCCTCCAGCCCTTTCCAGTGGAACAGGCCATCAATCTTTTTCGGAATGCCCAGTTCATCGCGCGCGGCTTCATAGTCCGCACCATACAGCTGGCGCAACATCAGTTCCGTCACCGCCTCATCAAGGGCGCGCACCAGGTTTTTGCGCATAGCGTCCAGATCGAGCGGCTTTGCGGCCGGCGCCGGAAATACCAGCGTCTGGTTTCCATTCTCCGGAACCGCTCCGGATACGGTATCCGCCGCCGGAACAAAAACATTTTCTGAGTGCAGATAGGCTGCATAGATTCCGCGGCTATACACCCCGGCCTCCACCTGCTTCGGCGGCGGACCGCCGACTTTCGAATAGCCGCCGCCCGAGGCACCGGCCGGCTTAATCAACAGCGAAACTTCCTCTTTGCCCTGCGTCGATTTCAGCGGGAGCGCCACAGAGCGATAAACAAAACGGCCCGGGAATAAGGGAGACCCTGACAGCTTTTCATCTGCCGGCGACTTGAGCTCTTTGCCATCGACCGTGATGCGGACCTCTTCAGCACCCATCTTTACCGTATCACCGGAGAGCGTTTTGACCTCGCCCTTCACATCGCCGCCCCACAGACGGAGCGTCACAAGGTTTGGCTTTTCAGGATCGCACTTGAGTGTAAAGGACAGTCCGCCCTCCACCTGCACGATACGGGCCGCCTGATCCACACCGCCCTTAATCTGCGGTGCTTCGTCAACTTTCACCTGATGCTGTTTTTCCGATGCCTTGTCGCCGAAAACCACGCTGTCCAGCACCGGCGTCGGCGGCAGCTCCGCGCGCAGGCTCATCCCCGTCAGCAACGCTCCACATACAACCAATCCAATCCGCTTCTTCATTAATTGACTCCAATCTTGTTCCAAAGGCTTTGTTAATCACAGTCCTTCACTCCAGAGCATACTGCCTGACCTGATTTCCAACCCATAAAGTGCCGGATTATAAAAAGCTGTCTATCTATAAATTTATAGACACCGGACCGTGCCGATTTCCCTATAATTCAAAGAAAATGAGTCCGACTGCGTCCGCCAGAACCTTGGAGACATTAGCGGACCGTGCTATAAGAGGACCTATGCAACGACTTAGAACCATAGCCTGCACACTGCTGTCCGGATACCTGTTTTCCGCTCTGTCCTCTGTTGCGGAAACCTCCAATGCACACCTGGCGGAATTGACCCTGCCGGAGGTGGAACAGCGTTTGAGCGATATTGACACCGAACTCGAACAACTGGCAGCCATCACCCTGCGCGGCGGCATGGGATCGCTGGGATATCGATCAGAAATCCATCCGGAATCGAACAACAAAGAGTGGATCCGCATTGAACTGGAGCAGGAAAGCCTCATTGACCAGGTCGTTCTGGCTCCTATGCTTTTCCGCGGCTCCCGGACGAGCCTTCGGGCGGAAGGATTTCCAGTCGCATTCCGGGTGCTGGCGGGAACCGGACAGACCACCAACGAGGTCGCAGTATTTACAGCAGAAGACAACCTGATGCCGCGCTCTGCTCCGCTGGCCGCTTCATTTGCGCCGATTAATGCCTCATGGATTCAGATCGAAGCGAACGTCCTGTCCAAGCGCATCTATGACAACCAGTATGTACTTCAGCTCTCTGAAATCCTCGTATTCAGCGGCACGGACAATGTGGCACTGCATCAGAATGTCATCATCCCCCCCGACCGCAGAGATCCCGACCCTGCGAGAAGGAGGCGGTTTCTGGTCGATGGCTTTACGCCGTACATCATGGATGCGGCCCAGGGGGCCCAAAGCCGCACCGTCCTGGTTTATATCAACGGCACCGACCCCCTTCCCGCCCTGACCATCGACCTTGCAAAACCCCATCCTGTCCAGCAGATCAACCTGCATACCGCCGGCGAGGCGCTTTCCATTCCCACCGGAAACCTTTCCAGCTGGGCGGTTCCTCAACATGTCCGCGTATGGGGATCCAACCAGCCCGACGGTTCAGACCAAACGCTGCTGTGCGAGTATAAGCAGGAAGATATCTATGACAACGGCCCCATACTCCGTCAGCGCTTTCCGGAAAAAACGTGCCGCTATATCCGCATTGAAATGGTTGATCACACCTCCATCATCCCGTCGAAAATCACGCCGGCCAACCGCATGACGTATTCTGAAATTGAAGTACTCTCCAATGGCCGCAACGTTGCCCTTCATGCGCCGGCCAGCGCCAGCGCAAACATGAACTGTCCCCAGGAAGCACTGGAAGATATGACCAACGGGCGAAACTATTACGGCAACATTCTGCCGACGCGCACCTGGATGAATCAGCTTTCGCGCCGGCACGATCTTGAAACCCGCCGCCCGCTCGTTATCGCAGAACTGAACCGGAGGTACGAACGCCAGAAGACCAACCTGAAACGCGTGAGCTGGCTGGCGGCACTCCTGTTCTTCGGCAGCACCATGTCCATTCTGGCCGGACGGTTTTTCCATCTACGCCGTTTGACCCGGCTCAAAGAGCGGCTGGCCGCCGATTTGCATGACGAGCTCGGCGCCAACCTCCACACCATCGGACTGCTGAGCGATATGGCCGAGGAAGCCCGGGAACATCCTGAAGAACAATCGCTATACCACCAGCGGATTCGTAACGTAACAGAACGTTCCGGCAATGCCGTGCGTAACGCAGCCGACCTGCTCGCTTCCAAAGAACTGTTTGTCGGACTGAAAGCCGACATGCAGCGGGCCGCTGAACGCATTATGGCGCGCCTCGAACATGATTTTAAAATTGAGGGCGAAGAAGTTCTCCAACAACTCAAACCCCGTACCCGTGCCGGCCTGTTCCTATTCTACAAAGAGTGCCTGATAAACATCTATCGGCATTCCGAAGCCACCAAATTTGCCACACATCTGACGGCCGCACCAAATGAAATAGTGCTGACAGTGACCGACAACGGGCGAGGCATGCCGAAAACCGAACCTCCATCACTAAAACGTCGCGCGCGGCTGCTTAAAGCCCGGCTATCCATAGAAACCCCGGAATCAGGCGGAACCTCCATCATATTGCGGCTTCGCCCGAGCAAAATTGGACGAAACAGATGAGACAAAAAATAAAAATCATGCTGATCGAAGACAGCCCTGAGTACCGCGAGGTCATTGAAATGGCCATTATGAAAGAAAATGACCTGGAACTCTGCGGAGCTTTTGGTGCAGCCGAAGGAGCCCTGCGTAGCCTTCAGCATCCCAAACCTGACGACGCGCCAGATCTCATTCTGCTGGATCTCAACCTGCCGGGCATGAGCGGACACAAAGCCATCCCATGGATCAGCAAATATACGCCCAAAGTCAAAATTGTCGTGCTCTCCCAATCCAACCGGGAAGCCGATGTATTGCGCGCTATTTCTCTAGGCGCATCGGGCTACCTGCTGAAATCCTCTACCGTGCAACAAATTAAAGATGGAATTCGCAGTGTCATCAACGGAAATGCCCTGCTGGATGCCGATGTCGCCCAATACATTGTCCGGGCCGTCAAAACCCAGTCAGATAAAGTCCCGCTCGACAAGCCGCTCTCAGAACGTGAAATGGAAATTCTCACCTTGCTCGGAGAAGGCCTCGTCCACAAGGAGATTGCAAATCAGCTGGCTATCAGCGCCGGCACCGTTGCCACACACACACGCCGCATCTATGAAAAACTTCAGGTCGAAAATGCTCCTGCTGCCGTAAATAAAGCGCATCGGCTTGGGTTATTCGAATAATCAGCCCCTGCCCGATCCGATAAGGCCGGCGTTCCAACATTCAGGCACAGCTCTGCCATTCCAATCATTGGAAGAGCCAGCGCTGAAGAGACCGCGGTTCTTGTCAGCATTGCTCCAGACACATCGTAAATTTCTACTGCTCACGTCCGGCCGTTGCTTCCTGACGCAACAGTTTTCCATTCTTGAATTCCTTAACGGCGACGCTGACCAGATCATTTGACTCATGGTCCAGATCAAAAATAGTGATTTCCTGAACGCGGCCATCGAGAAGCTCAACGGTCAGTTCATTGGCACTTTTTGCCGTCACCGACTTGAGCATCGATTCGGCTTCGTGCGGCTCAATGACGGACAGATAGCGAGCTTCGGTTCCGGCGGTACGGACGGCCATGGATTTCAGGCGCTGGGTTTCATCGCCGAGCGGGAAGTCGCCGCCGATTTTCGCTTTAAAGACTACCGCGTTCATTTCGGAAAGATCGACTGTAATGGACGCGGATGCATTCGCATCCTCCGGCATACCGGGCGTGGAGTTCGGCATCAGAGCACCGGCGATTTTGACGGGGCCGGATTCATAGTCGAGTCCTTTGGCCGGCGGCATCACGATGTTGTCGGTTTTCAGCTCAAGCGAGGTAAGGAAAACCTCGGAGCCACCTTTGAGAATCAGGCGGGCATCGCCCCAAAAGATGGTGTCGTTGCGGTCGTTGTCCACCTTGGTGGTCAGCACCAGCTGTTTTTTGCCTGCGATGTTGAGTTCGATCTCCTGCGCGCCGAGGATCCAGGCACCGGTACGCTCGTCGAGCAGCGTTTCGCCGTCAGCCTGCACGGAATAGGTCAGCTGCTTGTTGACCTCATGGCTTTCCGGCGCGGTACCGATCATCACTTCGGCGTTCTTCGGCCACGCGTTGAAGATATCGATTTTCAACACGCCGTCGGTGCTGTGCGGTAGACGCAGGCCGCGGTTATCGGCCCCCTCGCCCCAGAGGGTCTGGAACGAAGAGCGGGCTGTGCCTTCGACCGCATACCAGTCGCAGTCGGTAACAAACTGCGCGCTACCGAGCGGGTCAGTGTTCATCTGAGCCGTGTGGCGCAGGTACTCCTTTTTACCGGCTTCCAATCCACGAAACCCTTTGGTGTGGAACATCCAATCGAACTGATGCTCTTTTTCGGCCTTGAGGTAATCGGCCAGCAGGATGTAGTCGTCGAGCACAAGCATCAGGCGGCGCTGGGTTACCGGCTCGGTGTAGTCGGTGCATGCGCCGTATTCGGGGGCATCTTCAGGAACCGGAATCGTGCGGCCCTCTTCCCAGACGCGTTCCGCAAAAGTCTGCTCTTCATTATAGTGAATGCCGCCGTATGGCGAGTAGCTCCAGCGCGAAACGGTTTCGACAACCGTGGCCTGCATCATGTCGCCCGAGTGGAACAGGGTGCGGGAATTCTGCACCGGCTCCTGCTGCTTCTCGTCCACCACGACCATGTTCTTGGTGGTCGAGGTCTGCTTGAGGAATTTGTAGAGGTAGCTGCCATAGCCGTACCAGTACATCAGCGGTCCGTACGGGCTTTTGCCGTAGCGCATATAGTTCACCAGCCCGGTGCGGTCAAAGTGGCCGTGGTATCCGCCGTGCGAACCATAGTGCAGCGTCGCCTGGATCTGATCGCGGTCCGGGCGGTCTGCCGTCTGCGAGCGCAGCTGAACAATGCCCATGTTATCGGCATAAGCCGACTGCTTCGCTTTTTCGGACGTCACATCCGGAAGATCCGGCACGCCGTAGAGCAGGTCGCGACCGCTTCCGCGGTTGATGATCGCGGCATATTCCGGGTCGCGGTAGAGATAATACGCCAGCTCATAGGACTTGCCGGAAACCTTGGCGTCGACGGCATCATTGATCGCCGGCAGCACCCCGCGGTAATTAATGAACGGCACGGCGGCATCCCACATATCTTTAATACTGACGCTGTTGCCTTCCAGGTTGCCCCATTTTTCAAACTGCATGCCGTACTGCCCGCCCACACGGCGGCTCGCCAACAGCGAAAAGTGCCGGGTGGTTCCGAGCGGAAAACGGCGATCCTTAAAGTTGATGCCCCACGGCTCAAGCGCAATCGATATTTCCGAAAACTCGGAGGCCACCCAGGTGTTGTAGCCGACGGCGCATTCGTACCACCAGCCGTCACTCATGATGCCGTGCTCGAGGTGGGCATAGATGCCGGTCGGCGATTCGAGCAGCTGGTTGATCAGGTGCCAATCCTGCAGGTTGAGCGCACAGTAGAGCGCGGCCGTGATTTCCGCCACATTCCAGTTACTGATGGCGCCGCGGGTGTTGCCTTTGATTGTGCGCTCAGCGAACAGCCGGAAGGAATCATCCACCAGTGTACGGTCTTCATCGGTGACCAGTTCGCTGTCGCGGATCAGATCCCAGACACGCCCCACGGACTGCCAGAATTTCCCCTCGCCCACGAACGAGTTACTGCCGCCCACCAGTGTGGCCGGGTAGCCCGTCTTCGGATCAACCAATGGACGAATCAGCTGAAGACATTTTTCGGCATATTCAATTTTGCCGGTCAGCTGATAGGCAATCGCGGTGTCGAGCATGTCTCGCGCGGTCGTGTTGAATACCGCCTTGCCGAGGTTTTCAGCGCCGGCCGCCGGGTCAATATCATTTGCTTGGGGAGCCCGCCACTTGTTTGCTTTTTTCTCATAGCCCGCCAGGCCTTTTTTCGCCCAGTCATATTTTCCAATCTTCTCTTGGACGCCGTCCCATTTTTCGGAGGTAAAGGTGATGTTGGGCGTCGGCACGCGCACGGCGGTGGTGAATTCGAGCGTGGCCGTGGCAGCGCCGTCGCCGTTCGAGATGGCCTTAACAATCTGTTTTTCACGGATGCCGCTCGGCAGCGTTGAGGGAATATCGACCGTCAGTTTGCAGGTCTTTATCTCGCCGGGCGCAAGATCGAACACCGCGGGTTCAATCGTCGCGGCCATCGATTCCCAGCCCATGGTTTCAATACGGAGACTCACGGCCTGGGGGGCGTCGGTGGTATTGCCCACTTCAACGTCGTAGGTCACCGTGGTGCCGGCATCGGATGATTTACCCTGAACGACAGCCATCAGACCGACGGCGCGTCCGCGGGTTGCGTACACATTGCGGATTTGGTACGTCGGGTTAACATTGGAGTGCAGCGTCAGCTCTACATGCTTGATGGCAAACAGGGTTCCCCACTTCTGCCCGGCGTCGATATCGAACATTTCCCACGGAATATATACATCAAACCAGCCCTGCCCCTTGATGCGGATGTTTGCGGTGCTGACCGGGTTGCACTCGTCGTAATCCCTGGGATCAACCTTCAGAGCAGCAGATATCTCCGTGGTGGATGCATTTTTCAGGTAGACCTCGAACGCCAAGCCGGAGGTTTCACTCCAGTCGGCCGCATCGCCAAAATAGTCCCGCTTAATACCGGGGTAATAGATGCGATTTTGATGGGAATAGGTATAGGCCGCCGTCACACCATCACGGAGCACGCCGGTCTTATCTGCGACTTTTTCTACACCCGTCCAATCGGAAAAATCCGATTTTCCCACGCGCTCGCGCATTTCGCCCGATGTAACAAACGGCATCACCAATGCTAATACAGTAACTATTCTCTTCATCATAACGACTTTCTTAACGGGTTTATTAAAATCATTCAGATTTCAGCGGCACGACCTTGTTCCACAATTTGATGGCTAAGGTTATTCGAACCAGGTGCTGCCCCTATTCAAAGGTTTTTTCCTCGCGCATCACCTCGCCGTTCAGGCGTTCGGTTACGGAAACCTTTGCTTCACCGCTGTCACTAGCGAGTTTGGCGATGGTGATTTCCTGCACGCGGCCGTCGGTCAGTTCGACCGTCAGTTCATTGGCGCTTTTCGCGGTCACCGACTTGATGATCGATTCGGTTTCGTACGGCTCGATCACGGACAGGTAGCGTGCTTCGGTTCCGGTGCTGCGCACGGCCATGGTTTTGCGGCGCTGCGCTTCATCGCCCATCGGGAAGTCGCCGCCGACCGTGGCCTTAAAACCGATGACGTCCATGCCGGAAAGATCAATCCGAATCTGGCCCGGTTTGGTTTTATCCTGCGGCTGCGCCGGCGTAGAGCGCGCCATCAGCTCGCCTTCAATTTTGATCGGGCCGCCATAATAATCCTCGCCCTTCGGAGGCTGCTGGATATTTTCATATTTCGCAGGCAGATCAGCAATGAACACCTCGGAACCATCCTTCAGGATCAGTCGGGCATTGCCCCAGAAGAGCGTATTGTTTTTCGGGTTCTCGGTCCGGGAGGTCAGCACCAGCTCTTTCTTACCGGTCAAGTCGGCTTCGATGTTCCGGGCACCGAGCACCCAGGCGCCAGTGCTGTCATCCACCAAGGTTTCCCCGTCCACCGCAACCGTGTACCCAAAGCGCTTGCAGACGATGAAACTTTCGGCGGCGGTGCCGATCATAATTTCATTGTTTTGCGGCCAGGCATTGAAGACATCCATATACAGCGGACCTTCTTCGCTGTAAGGCATGCGGGCGCCGGCATTGTCGGCCCCCTCGCCCCAGAGTGTTTTGAAGGATGCGCGCGAAGTCCCTTCAGTTTTATACCACTGGCAATCGGTAATAAACTGCGCCGCCCCAAACGGATCGGGATTCATCTGCTTGTCGTGGCGAAGCGGCTCGCAAATGTCGGCCGTGAGGCCACGGAAGCCTTTAATCTGCATGAGCCAGTCAAAGGTGTGTTCCTGCTCTGCCTTCAGATAATCCGCCAGTACCACAAAATCATCCATCATGATCATCAGGCGGCGTTGTAAGACCGCATCATCTGTGTACCCCGTGCATTTTCCGTATTCCGGTGTCGCTTCCGGAACGTAGAGCGAACGGTTTTCCTCTTCGGATTTTTCCTTAAACGTGATGCCGGGTTTATCGGAATAGACGATTCCTCCATAGGGCGGATGACTCCAGCGGGCGGCCGTTTCGACCACGGAGGCCTGTATCATGTCGCCGGCATAGAACATTCTGCGGAAGCTCTCTTGGGGCTCCTGCTGCTTCTGATCGACCACCACCATATTCTTGGTCATGGAGGTCTGAACGAGGAATTTGTAGAGGTAGGAACCGTACCCGTACCAGAACATTTCCGGGTTATAGAAACTGCGGCCATAACGGGCCAGGTGAATCAGGCCGGCGCGGTCAAAGTGCCCATGATATCCGCCGTGCGTGCCATAGTGCAGCGCCGCCTGAATCTGCTCGCGCTGTTCACGCCCTTCGGTCTGCGAGCGGAGCAACACGGCGCCGATGTTATCGGCATACGACGAGATCGTCATTTTTTTCGAAGTCACATCCGGCAGCTCCGGAACACCATAAAGCAGATCGCGTTTATCGCCGCGTTTAATCACCGCAGCATATTCCGGATCACCATAAAGATAATAGGCAATCTCATACGGCTTCGCCGTCACCTGATCCTCTTTGGCATCATTAATGGCAAACAATACACCGCGATAATCAAGAAACGGTAGCACGGCGTCCCACATATCCTTAATGCCGACACTGTTTGTTTCCAGTGCGCCCCACTTATCAAAGCTCATGCCATACAGGCCCGGTCGCCTCCGATCCGGCTCCAGTGAATAGTGGGCCGTGGTCCCGACCGCAAACTGCTTGTCTTTCAGGTTGATGCCCCACGGTTCGAGGGCCACTGCAATTTCACAAAACTCCGTCGCAACCCACAGGTTGTAGCCAACCGAACATTCATACCACCAACCGTCGCCCATCACTCCATGCGAAATCTGCCCTTCAATCCCCGTCGGCATGGTCATCAGTTCTTCCACCAGATGCCAATCCTGCAGGCAGAGCGCCGCATAGACCGCACCCGTGATTTCTGCAATATTCCAGTTCCCGATGCCGCCGCGCTGATTGCCTTCAATGCAGCGGTTAATATAGAGCCGGAAGGTGTGCTCAATCAGCGACGTTTCCTCCTCCGTGAACACTCCCGCATCCCGGATCATGTCATAGGCTCGGGTCACGCCCTGGAAGAAGACACCTTCGGCCACGAATGAATCGCCGCCGCCATGAAGCGTCACCGGATATCCGTCCTCCATGCTGATCAAGCGACGCATCAGCTTGGCAACTTTTTCCGCATACGCTTTGTTGCCGGTCAGCCGATAAGCAATCCCGCACTCATACACCCGGTCTCCGTCTCCTTTGGTAAAGATGGATTGATATTCCCCGGTCGGCAGAAAGGAAACAGGTCTGCCAGCCGGAACCATCCATTTGGAGGCTTTCTTTTCATATTCAGCCAAACCTTCTTTGGCCCAATCGTAGGCCACAATCTTGTCTTTAACCTGCTGCCAACCGTCCTCCGTAAAAACAATGTTGGGGAACGGAACCGCCACCGCAGTCGTATATTCAATTTTTTCGGCCGCTGCTCCATCCCCGTTGGGGATTGCCAGCAGCACCTGCTTTTCACGGACGCCTTGAGGCAGTGCCGCCGGAACATCCACCTCAATGCTACAGATCTGCACCTCACCGGGAGCGAGCTCAACCACCGCCGGTTCAACAGAAACGGGCATCGACTCCCAGCCCATCGTCTGAACCATCAACTGCACACTCATCGGCTCATCGGTGGTGTTGCCAACCTCCACCTCGTAACTCACCGAACCGCCGGCCTCTGCCGAACGCCCCTGAACAGTAGAATCGAGGAACAGTTTTTCTCCCCGGACCAGCTGCACATCCCGGATTTTCAGCGTTTCGTTTCCGGGCGAATGGACTGTGATTTCAACATTCTTAATGAACTGCAGCGCGGCTTCGCGCTGCGCAACATTCACATCCAGCAGATCCCAGGGAACAAAAACCTTCTGCCACCCCTTGCCTAACACCGTCATCTTCGCCGTGCTCGCCGGGTTCAGGGCATCCATATCCTTTGGATCCACCTTCAGCGTAACGCTCACATCGGCCGCAGATTGTTTCTTCAGATAGATCTCAAACGACATCCCCGCATAAGGCGTAAAATCAAACGCGTCCCCGTAAACCTCCCGCCGCATGCCCGGACACACCCGGTTGCAGTCGGCATACTGATAAGTCAACGCCGCGCCGCTTTCAAACGTCGCCTCATTGTTCCAAACCTTGGAAACTCCGGACCAGTCCGAGAAGTCATCTTGACCAACAGAAATGCGCAACTCTGCATGAGTCAGCGTTACCAGCCACAGAATCATACCAATGATGAGTGAGTTTTTAAGCGTTTGCATCCATTATTCCTCCATTCACAAAAAAACAAATAACCGCATGATTGCACGCGGTATATTTATAAAAACAAAAGCACACTTCACTACACATCACACTCGGTCGCCATGACTATCTCCCAAATCATTAGCACCATCTCACACAAACGAAAACCTGCTCTACATATCGGTTCAGCATCTCCGCACAGAGCAAATAAGCGGGACGCTTATTCTACTTTACCGAAACAAAGGTCACGCCGCCCGACCGGCTCAGAGAACAGGTGCCTTCCAGTGATTGGAAAAGTTCTGCCTCGTTGCCATCGGACTCCAGACTGCTCGTCCTAAAAACTCTTTTCCGCCCGCACCAACTTACCATCGCGCAGTTCACGGACGGATACTTTCGCCTCGCCGGTTTTACCGTCCAGTTCGGAAATAATGATTTCCTGAACGCGGCCGTCGTTCAATTCAACGATCAGTTCATTGGCACTTTTGGCTTTCACCGATTTGACCACGGATTCGGTTTCATACGGCTCGACGACGGACAAGTAGCGCGCTTCGGTTCCGACGCTGCGCACGGCCAGTGTTTTGCGGCGCTGCGACTCATCGCCCATCGGATAGTCGCCGCCAACGGTGGCTTTGAATGTGACCGCATCGAGGCCGGACAGATCCACGGTGATGGTTCCGCGGTTCTTTTTATCTTTAGGTTGCGCCGGCGCGGAGTCGGCCATCAGCACGCCCTGAATCTTAATCGGGCCGCCGTAGTAGTCCTCACCCTTCTTCGGCTGATGCAGGTTTTCATAGACCGCCGGCAGATCGCGAATAAAGCGTTCCGAACCATCTTTGAGCACGACACGGGCATTGCCCCAAAAGAGCGTATTGTTGCGCGGCTTTTCGGTTTGGGAGGTCAGCACCAGCTGCTTCTTGCCGGTCAAGTCGGCTTCGATGTCCTTCGCGCCGAGAATCCAGGCGCCGGTGCTGTCATCCAGCAGCGTTTTTCCGTCGGCGGCCACCGTGTACCAGAAGCGCTTGTTGACGCTGTGGTTCTCAGGGGTGGAGGCAATCATCACCTCGCTGTTGAGCGGCCAGGCGTTGAACACATCCATTTTCAGCACACCATCTTCGCTGTTCGGTGCACGCGTACCGGCGTTGTCAGCCCCCTCGCCCCAAAGGGTCTGGAAGGAGGTGCGAACGGTGCCTTCGGTCTGATACCACCGGCAGTCGGTAAAGAACTGGGCCGCTCCGAGCGGATCGGTGTTCATCTGGCTGTCATGGCGAATCTGTTTAACCATGCCCCTCTTGAATCCCTGGAACCCTTTAATGTTGATGAGCCAGTCAAAGGTATGCTCGTCCTCGGCCTCATAATAATCGGCCAGCACAACATAGTCGTCCATCATGACCATGAGGCGGCGCTGGACAATGTCTTCCGTATGGCCGGTGCAGAGCCCGTATTCCGGCGCATCGTCCGGAATAAACAGGGAACGATTTTCGTTCTCCGTCTGTTCCTTGAAGGTCACGCCGAAGCGGTCGGAATAGGTCATGCCGCCGTACGGGGGGTGGCTCCACTTGGAGACGCTTTCGACCGCCGTGGCCTGCATCATCTCGCCGGTATAAAACATTTTTCGGAAACTCTCCTTCGGCACCTGTTGCTTCTGGTCGACCACCACCATGTTTTTGGTCATCGAGGTCTGGACGAGGAATTTGTAGAGGTTGGAACCGTAGCCGTACCAGATCATTTCCGGGTTGAAGAAGCTGCGGCCGTAGCGCATCAGGCTGATCAGATTCAGTCGGTCGAAATGACCGTGGTGGCCGCCGTGCGAGCCATAGTGCAGCACCGCCTGAATCTGTTCGCGCTGCTCGCGCTCCGGCGTCTGAGAACGCAGCATCACCGCACCGAAGTTGTCGGCAAAGGCCGATTGTTTCATTTTTTCGGAGGACACCTCCGGTAGCTCCGGCACGCCGTAGAGAAGATCCCGTTTGTCGCCGCGGTTGATGACCGCCGCATATTCCGGATCGCGATACATGTAGTAGGCCAGCTCATAGGGCTTGCCGGTCACGAAGGCTTCCTGCGCATCGTTGACCGCGAAAATCACGCCGCGATAGTCGAGGAACGGAATAGCGGCATCCCACATCTGTTTGAGGCTGATGTAGTTCTGGTTGATCGACCCCCATTTTTCAAACTCCATGCCGTGCAGCCCGCCTTTGCGGCGGCTGTCCTGCAGGGAAAAATGCAGCGTAGTGCCGATGAGGAACTTGCGATCCTTCAGGTTCACGCCCCACGGCTCCAGAGCCAGCGCCACTTCGGAAAATTCGCTGGCCACCCAGGTGTTGTAGCCGACAGCACACTCATACCACCAGCCATCGCCCATGATACCGTGATAGATCTGCGCATAAATGCCCGACGGCGAATTGAGCAGTTCATCGGCCGAATCCCAGTCCTGCAGCGTCAACGCACAGTAAAACGCAGCGACCAGTTCGGCCACATTCCAGTTGCTGATGGCGCCGCGCGTGTTGCCCTTGATGCAGCGCTCGATAAACAGGCGGAAGGTCTGTTCAATCAGGCGGTGATCCTCTTCCGTGAACACGCCGGAGTCGCGCACCATGTCATAGGCCCGCGCCACGCCCTGAAAGAAAACGCCTTCGCCGACGAAGGAGCCGGATCCCCCGTGCAGGGTGACCGGATAGCCGTCTTCCTCGCTGATCAGGCGACGGAACAGTTTGGCAACCTTTTCGGCATACTCCCTTTTACCGGTCAGCTGATAAGCCACGCCGCAGTCATAAAGTTTACCCCCTTCGCCCTTCGTAAAGATCGGTTGGTATTCATTGCGGTTATCAAACTTCCGAACAGGTCCGCCTTCCGGCACCTTCCAGCCCGACACCTTTTTCTCCAGCGCCGCCAGCTCTTCGGCGGCCCATTCGACGTTCGCAACCTTGTCTTTCACGGCCTGCCACCCGTCGGCGGTAAACACAATGTTCGGTGTCGGCACTTCAACCGCCGTGTAGAATCGGATGGTTTCCGCCGTCTGCCCGTTGGCAATGGCTTTAATCACCTGCTTTTCGCGGGCGCCTTGAGGAAGCGACGCCGGAATGGCGACTTCAACCGTAACCGTCTTCACTTCGCCCGGAGCGAGCTCGAACGTGGTCGCATCGAGCGAAACAATCATGGATTCCCAGCCGACCTTTTCAACCAGCAGCTGGACGCCCTGCACATCGTCGGTGGTGTTTCCGACTTCGAGTTCGTATGCAACGGAACCGCCGGCTTTCGCAGCACGCCCCTGAACCGCCGACTCCAGCGCAACCTGTTCGCCCTTTAAGAGCTCGATCTTTCTGATCTTCAGCTTTTTATTCTTTGCGGAGCTGGCTGTTATCTCCAACGTCTTCACCGCCTGCAACGTGTTGCCCAACTGGCCGACATTAATTTCAAACAGCTCCCACGGAAGATAGAGCTCCTGCCAGCCGGAACCATTCATCAGCATCTTCGCCGTGCTGGCCGGGTTCAGCTCGGAGTGGTCGACCGGGTCTGTTTTAAACGTAACCGCAATCTCTGCCGAGGAATCTTTCTCCAGATAGACTTCCAGCGAGATTCCTGCGTAGTCATACCAGTCGGCGGCATCGCCGAAGAAGGGCCGCATCATTCCGGAATAGCGACGGTTCATGTTTTCGTAGGTATACGAAATCACGTCCCCGCTCTGAATGGTAGCCACGCCCTTTTTCGCTTTTGAGATGCCTGTCCAATCCGAAAAATCGGGACTGCCCACATCCATCCGCAACTGAGCCTGCGACAGGCTGACCGCCAGCACCATTCCTATAATTATCAACTGCTTCATCATCTATACTCCAATTTTGCTTACTTAGATTTATTGGGCCTTCGCAGGACAATCGCATCATGCTGCACATCGTTTTCCTGAGGACGGGGTAAATATTTCCGGCCTGACCGATTTCGAACTTATAAAGTGCCGGATTTAAAAACGCTGTCTATCTACATATTTATAGACACCGCCCACAGCCTTACCCCCTACACTTCAGGGAACTCTGCCTTATTTCCCGGCCCCGTCATTCGGCCAGGCATAGGAGTCCTGAACCAATTCCTGATACTGCGCTTCAAGGCGTTTTTTGAGTTCTTCAAACTTTTCCGGATGCGATTGGCTAAGATCGTTGGCTTCGCCGACATCGTTGCGTACATTGAACAACTGGAAATCCGAGAGCGTGGCGCCCTTAATCAGCTGCTCATTCTCCGAATCAATGCCGCGGAACTTATCGATATTCATTTTGGCCAGCACTTTCCAGTCGCCGTCACGCATGGCAACACGGCGTTCATTGATGGCGTGGTAATAGATCCACATCAGCGGTTTGCTGCGAACAAGAGGCTGGCTCTCAAACGCCGGCAGGAAGCTGATCCCGTCCAGCGGCCGATCGGCCGGCGGCACGGATCCGGCCAGCTCACAGAAGGTCGGCAGGAAGTCCAGCGCGGAAACGACCTGCTCGCTCACCTGCCCCGGCTGGATTTTGTCAGGCCAGTGCATAATGCCGGGCACCCGGATGCCGCCCTCCGTCGTCCACACTTTCATGCCGCGCAACGGAGTGGCGCGTCCATAGGAGCGTGTTTCGTGTGCAAAACGAAGCAGCTGTTCCGGACCGTTGTCCGAGGTAAAGATCACCAACGTGTTATCGTCGATCTTCATCTCCTTCAGGGCGGCCATCAGTTTGCCGACGGCGGCATCCATATTGGTGACATTAGCAAAATACTGGGCTTCGTCTTCATTGCGGGCCGTTTTCTCGTACTGATTGACCAGATCCTTCGGCGAAGCGACCGGTTCGTGCGGCTCATGGAAGGTCACATACATGAAGAAAGGCTGCTCCGGATTTTTCTCATGATGTGCTGAAAGCCAATCCAGCGCCTCGTCCATCACGAGCTGGCAGCTGAATCCTTCCAGCGGGCCGACTTCCTCACCGTTGCGGACAAAGTTATTCGGATTTTCATGGGACGGCGCCGCGTTATTATGGGTTGCGAACCAGTGATCAAATCCGGTATCGCCGGGCTGCGGCTGCTCGGGCGAATTAAACACCCCGTTGCAGTGCCATTTGCCGGACATGCAGGTAGCATAGCCGGCCTGCTTCAGCAGCTGGGGAATAGTGACTTCGCTGGAGCGCATGTGAATCTGCTTTCCATTGGGAATCCATTCATAGATTCCGGCCCGGTTCGGATTCCGCCCCGTCAGCAGGCCAACCCGTGAGGGCGAGCAAACCGCCGCCGTCGAGTAGCAGTCGGTGAAACGAATGCCCTCATCGGCCAGCTTATTCAATTGCGGTGTTTTAATTTGCGGATGGCCATAGCACTCCAGATCGCCGTAACCCAGGTCATCGCAGAGCACAATCACGATATTGGGCCTCTCAGCCACTATCGAAGCAGAACGCGCACCCATCGCACTGGCCTGCTCTACAGCGCCCAGAAAAAGAACACCCGCCAAAACGACAAACATTTTCACCTTCATGATCAGCATTCTCCTATGAGCCTCATCCCCTTATTCAAAATCACTGATTATTCTGCGCTCAGCTCAAGACAGACCACGGAAGCTACTGCGTCCGGTGCATTACCGGGCAGCTGGACCGACAGCCCGGATTCCGTCTGCGTGACTGCCAGCGCAGCCTGTATCGGGTCGGCCAGCAGATAGGCTTTAGTGACCGTTTTTCCAGGATCTGGAAGCTTCAACACTTCCGGCCACTCAAAGCAGTGAATATACAATTTGCCCGGTTTTGTGGTGGCGCGCCATTTCCAGTCGGCGACAAATTTCTTTTTGCCGCTCTCATCTTCGACGTAGCGGCCGACTTCCGGGCCGAACGGTGTCGGGCCGCAGCCATAGATCGCCTCCCCGTTCACCTTCAGCCAATCACCCATCGCCTTCAATCGCTCTACGCTGGGCGCCGGAATGATGCCTTCGCCGGTCGGGCCGACGTTCAAAAGATAATTACCGCCTTTACTGCTGATATCGATCAGGTTTCGGATGAGCACATCGGCATCCCGGTAACCGACAAATTTATTGTAGCCCCATATCCGCTCGCTGACGGTCATGCAGGTTTCCCACGGCTTGATGTCTTTGCCCGAAGGAATTTTCTGCTCGGGAGTTCCATAATCGCCCAGCCCGTGCCCGATCCGGTTGTTGATGATACAGTTTGGCTGCAGCTCACGGATCAGGTCGCGCAGCTCTGCGCTCTGCTCCTCCGTAATTTTTTCGGGCGTATCGAACCACATCACGCCGATCGGCCCATATTGCGTGAGCAGTTCGCGCACCTGCGGCTTTACCTTGCGCTCAAAGTATTTTGAAAAATCCTTAATGCTTTCATCCGGGTAGTCGATCAGGTTGCTGCGGTCACCGGCTTCGCGGCCGTTTTCACCGCCGGTCGGCACATCCGGATCGGCCCAGTCGCGACCGAGGGAATAATAGACACAGAATTTGATGCCTTCTTTAGCGCAGGCCTCGGAAAGCGCTTTAATCGGATCTTTCCCGTATGCGGACGCATCCACAATGTTGTAGGGATTGGACGGCGAATCAAATATGGCGAAGCCGTCATGGTGCTTGGCCGTAATCACCATATATTTCATGCCAGCGTTCTTAGCGATGCTCACCCACTCGTCCGCATCGAACTCCACAGGATTAAACCCAGCGGCCAGTTCGCGGTACTCCGCCAGCGGGATCTTAGCGGTAAACTGCAGCCATTCACCGTGATTCGTTGTACCCTTCCATTCGCCACCGGCTTTGGAATAGGCCCCCCAATGGATAAACATGCCGAACCTGGCATCCTGCCACCATTCCATCCGGTTTGCCATGGCGTTATCACCAGCCTGTGCCAGAACGGGAGCCAACAGGCTCAACAGAATGGCACAGGTGTATGAACGAATATGATATTTCGAGGGTTTCCACTTCAATCGTGTAGCCGAGGTCCTTGACCTCGGACCGCCCCGAAACTTCGGGGCGGCTACACCAACCCGGCAACATTGCGAGACTCGCAGATTACAGCCTTTAGATTTCGGGGCAACAGCATTCATCGTGTTCATCCTCTTTGACTTCCAACCGACTCACCTCAATCAACCGCCAGGTTGTCACCCGCCGGATAAACCTTGGAGAGGCCCTCTTTCAATTTGATTTTTATCGGCTTATCCGCCGAATAGAAGAATCGGCCATCCACCTTGCGCAGCTCTGCGGAAACTGTTCCCTGAACGGCTTCAATCTGAACAGCGCCCTTTTTGAGCAGCCCGCCGGAACCCAGGTATAAATAATCCAGGTCGCCATTCTTTTCCGACACAATGCCGAAGGTTCCCTTGAAGGAGATTGCTTTGGTCGGCTTGTGCGTGTTGCTGTCCACGGCATTGAGAATTACCTGCGTTCCACCGGATTTTGATTTCACCGCCAGACAGACAAACTTTTTCGAGCCGGCCACCTTCACAATCTGCTCAATATCCTTTGCGCCCTCCTGATAGGATTCAAATACAGCGACAAAGGGATATTCCGCACCGTTTTTACCGCTCTGTCGCAGAATCATGGCCGGGGTGGTATGGGGACTCTTATTGACCATGCCCGGTGTTACATCATCACGCAGGGTGGTCGGGGGTGCGTCTAAGGAATAAATTTCCCGGCCGGACTGCCCCATCATCCACAGGTCGGTGTAGAGCGCCGGCGTCACGTCTGTGATAGCCCAGGTAGCCGTAAAGTCCTCCTGGTACTTTCGGTTACGCGGATTCATAAAAAACGAGTATGCGTCGTGATGATGTTCATCCAGATCATCGACCGCTTTCAGGTTCAGGGATTTACCCTTCGCATCCTTAAAGTCCACCGTATTGCCCAGGTTATGATGGAGGTAGTCGTTGTCATCCTGATCAGAGCGGAAAATGTCGACATAATACCCCGTGGTGGGAGAAGTGCGCACCATAGCAATCAGGCGGCGCTTTTCGTTAGCGGATACATCCGCAAACGAACAGGTCGGCGATGTTTCTCGGGTATTGTAGAAGCTGTCCGAGGCCGGAGCCGGATCCATGGCGTTGACGTTGATTTCGCCCTTCTCGTAGCCGGGCAGGATCGTATTCGATCCAGTGCGGCCGCTGTGATATTTCATGTCCGGGGTCCAGTAGGATTCATAAGCGGCGGAATCGGGAGCGAGCGACCAGCCCTTGCCGTAGAACTGCCAGGCCAACCCGTTTCGAGACAGATGGCTGCCATGCCGCCCTCCATAGAGGGTGAACATCATACCGCTTTCTTCGCTGTTGCCGTTTTTCATGATCAGGTGCCGGTGAAATTCGGAATAGGCCGTGCGATGGTACGGCAGCTCGTCGCTGGATTCCGGCAGGGGCTGATAAAGGCAGAGGCCCTTCCAGCCGACATTATTACGATCATACTGACCTTTGGAGATTCCCTTGCGGATGACAGTGGCCATCTGCTCGGCATTCTCGGTATCCCCTTCCCAGGTGTAGTAGGTCAGCATGCGCTCAAATACCTCAAAACTGGTCGGGCCGCCGCGCATATCACCAAAGGTCACCAGGTTTCCGCGGGCATCCAGCCAGCCCAGGTTAGCCATGGCCGCTTTTTGCATCAGCGGATTTTCAGCAATCGTATCCACACCCGATTTATACAGGGGCATCGCCATCTGCAACAGGGTTCCGATGATGCCGGAAGCATAACCGGGCGACTCCGGCCATAGGCCGGTCTTGCTGTCAAAGCTTTTGATCAGGTCCGGCAGGGCCGTGTGGTACTTCGTCGTTTTCTTTGTGTAATACGGGATGTAGTGCTCACGGCCCTGCTGGTCGTCATAATAGGCATTGGATTCCAGGATCAGGATGCTGGGGATAATATTTTTATATCCATTGACGTTCCAGTTGCCTTCGGAGCCGCCGCGTACCAGGCCGAGATCCACAAAGCGCTTAAACACCACGCCCGCGACTTCAGTCACATCCTTATCCAGAACAGACAGATGCTCATGGGGATGGGCTTTCATGTAGTCATGCACAAAATCATACGCGGCCGCAGCCGGCTGCTGGCGGTCGTCATGGATCTGCTCATAGTCATAATAGCCAAAGATTCCCCCCGGATCATATCCATCACTCATTTTGGCGGGATCATAGGGGGGCTCCATGTAGTAGGTTCCCAGCAGCCAGGCCCAGAGAATGTCGCTGGAAAATTTTGCATACTTTTCTTCCTGGGTCAGCCAATAGGCAAAGGCCGACTTTTCCGCAAGTTCCAAAATCTCGTGGTTGTTGAAGCGGATCATATGCCCGCTCTCTTTATAGGGTACCAGAACCGGCGTCTTGTCGTCGCTGGAGCGGTCTATCCCCAGCATATCCCCCGACTCGTTATAGGGAATCCGGTCCTCCAGCGGCACATTGAGATAGTTGTTCCAGCGCCGCATACCGGGTAGCCGCACAGTAGGAACGGGTGCGTTGCCTTCGCCGCTTTCCCAGTCCTGCTTTTTGTTGATATAACACTGGGTGTAGCGTTCGCCATCTTTCCAATACATCGCCAACCGCGAAACGATCCACTCCGGATCATTCACATGGCGATCAACATAGGGATCAATCTTCTGCCGGATGGCGTCCCAGGACTTGCGTGCCCATTCCTCATTTTCAATCTTGGCCAGAATGCTTTGTCGGTCCGCATCATGTACGAACAGTCGCGGGTGCGTAATGTCGGCATCCCGGTTCGATCCCGCCGACTGCGCATCAACCGCCGATGCCATAAAAAAACAGCCCATCATTAATCCTGCGAGGGCAGCGCATATACGCTGCTGATACAGTCCGCGAGTTCCCTTTGTCTTCTTCATGATTCCCACTCCTTATGCCTGCTGTTCAGCGATATCACCATTTTGCTCAAATTCTACAGTTTATCCCGCGCGATCAACTCAACCAGACCTTCGGCTAATCCGCGCCCGCCGGCTGAATAGATATCTGATCAAGAATATACGCCGACTGCCCCTCAGTTACCAATAGGATCAGACACTGCACGCCCTGTTCGAGTGGCATATTCCGCCCCGCCACATGTGTGGCCCAGAACCCTTCCCCGGTTGCCGGAAGCGTTTCGCTGGCAGTGGAAGCTCCATCCTTAACCCCAATCCGGATCGCACCGTTCTGCTTTGCTGAATACCGGACAGCCACATCGTACCGTCCCTCCACAGGAACCGAGACCGTAAAGGTGAGCCACTCGCCCTTCTGCATGTCGGAGACGGCATATCCTCCTTCGGGGATTTCAACAATATCCACATCATCATCGCGGTACGTCTTACCGCGATTACCGCCGGTGGTATCGCGATAGGTCCGGCCATTACCATCGTCGGGAAAATAGTCATAGTTTTCCGCTTCAATCGTCGCCGGCAGTACATGCATATTAAAAACGGGCACACCGTTCGCAAACCCGCTAATGGGATCACCCGCACATCCCGGCGGCCGATGGAACGTCAAGCCGCCCCAACCGGGATGATCCGTATTCCATCCGTTGCCTTCGATTTCTACAAGGTCCAGCGAGCGCTTCGTCCAGATGGCCTGGTCACCCTGCCCCATCCGGACATTAAAATGAGCCCACGCCTGTTCGTAAATCGGCCGGTGTTCAATAAATTCTCCGCGGCTCAGCCGCTCAAAATTCGATTCAAAATAGGGATTGATGGATTTTGAATACCAGCGCCCGGTTCGATCCTTCCGCCGGATAAACTCCCCCGACTTCACCGTAGGTTCCCACGGCCTTGGCTGATCCGGATAGGACTTGATATACGACGTGTTATAGCGTGCCGAAAACTCAAAAGCTTTAAGCAAACGGTTATCCAGATAGTTCCAGGCCGGATCACCCTGGTTCCACGCCACCTCCGCCATCATCTGGAAAATGCTGAGCCCAAAATAGGAATGCTGCTGATCGCGTGAGCTTTCCTGGCACTGTCCGTTTTCCCAGAAATAGTTGGCCAGTGTACCGTTGTAGCCATAATCCTCTTCACTCGTTTCCCGCTTATATTTGTAGGTCGTAAAATACTGGTTATCGCCGACCTCGACCGTTGATCTGGACGGCCCGGACGCATACGGCAGATCATCCGACCGATGCGGCAGACCTTTGTAGTAGTTCAGCGCACGGTCAAACATGATTTCATTATCCAGAAATACGGCCATCGAAATCATAGCCCGGAACGCTATAGCGTCCTGATTGCCGTGGCGCTGCGGGTCGCCGTTCAGGATATTCCAGTAAAAGGATTTTTCGCCGCCCGGAATCGCCGTCGTGGAATAGCCTGGATAAACCAGCATCGCCTTGAACTTTTCAATATCTGCTTCCGCCCAGCCATCGTACGTACTCCGGATAATTTCCGCCCCCTCGATCATTTTCCAGGGGCGGTTCCCCGAATTCAGCGCAAACCCGCTCGTCTGACGGATGTTCTGCCATGCATTGAAAATCTCCACACACTTTTCCGCATGGTGCTCATCGCCGGTGATGTACCACATCAGCGCATTAAGGTAGGCCGCTGTTGCGTCCGAAACAAAGGCGCCCTTGTTGGGCTGGGTTTCGGTCATCGACGGATCGCCCAACACCTCATAGTCATAACGGGCCTTAGGAAATTCCTTCAGTTTTTGGAACGTCGACCAATACGGTTCGGCCTTCGCTTCCACCATATATTTCATACGGTCGAGATCTGACTTTTTGTGCAGACATCCCGGATGAACAAAGGTGCGCTTCGCTAAAGCAGATGAAAACGGGACAGCCACCGCCACAATGAGACAGATCAGATTCAGGTTTATTTTTCCCACCATACCGCGGCTCGTTCCCAAAACGCTTTCTTCGGTTATAAACAGTCCTTATTCTTCGGACTTCAAGGGCACGACGATGTTCCAGGTGTTTTCCCCCTTGCTGAACCCGCCGGGGCCGTCCATAACGGCAAAACTGAGATGGGTAAGCTTTCCATCCTCAACGATGCCCTGTACACGCTCGAGCTGTCCCATTTCACCTTCGGTACCGTCATCCCATGTGATGTGCTTGGTATAAGCCAGTGGATGTTCGCCGACCTCCCAGTTCATGCCGTCTTTGGAGTGCGCCACAATACCTGCATGCGGCTTACCAGCAATGACGCCCCGCATATCCTTGGCCAGCATGTGGTAGCCGCTTTCATCCTTCCAGAGATAGGGGTCTTCAACCACACCGAAGCGGGTTTCACTGAAGATCGGCTCATCCATGGCAACGGTATAGGGTCCGGTAAAATGCGGTGCTGTCGCCACGCCCAGCATCATGTCGCTGTGATACGGAAACTGATCGTTATACTGCCGCGATTTAAAGATCAGCAGCACACTGCCGTCTTCATGAATAACCGGTGTCGGGTTGGAGGTCAGGAAGCTGTAGAAGGTATCCGGTTTTGTATCCAGCGCCGGCGCATCCATCCGCGTCCACGGCCCGTACGGGCTTTTGGACGTCGCAACACCGATGCGCTTATTGGAGCGGCCGACGATCGAGTATTTTGAGCGCAGCTGAACCTCTTCGGGACACTTCACTGCATCTTCAAACGGGTGCGTGGAGCCCATGTAGAAAAGGATGTAGGTATCGCCGTGTTTAAACACCTTCGGGTTATGGCATGACTGACCATCCCAGTATTGGGGATGCCGCTTCCCGAGAGCCACATCGCTGAATGTATACGGTCCGACTGCGGTGTCGGATACCGCATGGACAATCTCGGAAGCCACCATCCAGCCCGGGTGAAACTTAAGCGTCTTCGGCCAGCGTGAGACATACATATGGTATTTCCCATCATCGCCTTTAACGATGGAGCTGCCCCAGACCCAATATCCATCCTGCTTGAAGCCCCCATTAACCGGAACCATCCCCAGGCGGTCTTTCAGGTTCATATCCCAGTCACTTGATTCAGCAAGACCGGTCTGCGCAAAACAGATCGTCAAACACGCCATCCATAACATCATCTTTTTCATAGCTATCTTCCCTTCTCAGCGTCCTAACACGTGAAACCGTGAATAAACGTTAATAGACGTAAATTTCAGATCGCCCTGATTTAAATTCATGTTCATTCACGGTTATTAACGGTTTGATTGCAAGCATTCCTTCCCCCTTCAAGAGGAGTCTATTTCTTATACAATACAATGGTCTGCCCCGGAGCGACCGAAGCGTTTTCATTATTCATGATAGAGCCGGACACCAGATCAACGGCTCCGACAAATGCATCCGGCACTGCAAATTCAAAACGCTGATCCTTCGTACAATTCATCGCGACCAGATAGTCGCCATATTCCAGCAGATAAAAGCTTCCTTTACCGGCATAGATATTTTCCCGCCCCGGTTTATAGTTCGTCATGTGTTCGGGCACTACGGCCATCGGCTGTTCCGTTCCGGCTTCGGCCAGCGTTTCGCCCAGCTCGCCGACCTCCTTATAATCGCGTTCAAACTTGCTGAAAAACGGCCCGTTTACGTGATCCTTCACATTATGCACAAGGCCGCTGTCATTAAACTCGGTCTTCTGAAATACCGTTGCCGCCCGTTCAAGCTGCGGCGTCAGATAATGAATCCGCGCCAGATTATTGATGGCATAACGGGCACGCCAATAGAGCGAGACATAGAGAATTTCTTCTCCGTGCTTCACCGCGACCACGCCGTTTTCCGGATCGGCAAAAACATAGTCCGGCTGCCCCGGTGCCATCGGCAGGCGGTTTGGCTGGTCCGGCTGCGCGAGGATGGTTTCGTAGGTGTGCGGGACATCCATCAGCGCCAGCGAGGTTCGAAGACTGCTGTTTTTCATAACGTATTCCACCGACGTGCCAAACTGCTGATCTTCAAACAGTTGCTTGGCATACCCAATCATCACCGGATCCAGCGTGGCCGCAGCCGCACCGCAGGGAATACTTTCGCGGGTGACCCCCTGGCCGTAGGCAACCTGCCCCGGATATTTAAAGTCGCGCCAGCCGATCACGGCTTCCATGCGCATCGCCCGAGATCCATCCGGATCGGTCGCAGGGTAGCGGAAGGCCGCCCGCGCCCGCGCAATTTTGGCCACCTGCTTTTTCAGCTTCGCATCGCCCGGCTTTCCATAGGCCGGACGCGTGGCATCATACATCTTGCAGACAAGGTCGAGTACTTCGCCATAAGCGCCGACATAGCCCAGCTCCTTGGTGAGCCCCGCTTCGGTCAGCTGCATATAATCCCGCCCCAGGCGCCAGTCCGGCTCGCCGTCCGGGGTTTTCCGGCTTCCGGACCACGGCTCCAGCCCCATCGATTCATACATAAACTGCAGCGCTTCCTTCTCCGGCCAGGCCTGCTGCGGATCAACCACGGCCAACGCGCGGTTGCAGAAATAGATGCTGTACATATCCCAGATCATCGACTGGTTCGTATAGGAACGGCGGTTAACCACATGCTCATCGCGCGAGGCGCGGAACATCTGCGCCCAGCCCTTCTTGCGAATGATCTTCTTGCCGGTAATCCTTTTGTTCAGGTAGGGCTGCAGCTCTTCTGCCAGATAGCGCACCGCATCGCCCGAATAACCAAATCCATGCCAGCTGCTCTTCCAGTCGAACAGATCCCCTTCCCCGAGATAACGCAGATACTGATAGTCGATCCCGCCGACAATGCGCTCAACCACCTTCGGCGAGCGGTAGGCCTTCGACCACGGCTCATGATAGGCCCGCGCCATAAAAGAGATCTCCTCTTGGGAAAAATGGTCATTCTCCCGTTTCATCAGATCAACCAGCGTTTTGTTAATCCGCTCCTTCACCCGTTCAACCACCGCCTCGCCGGCATCTTCGCGAACCGGCGGAGTCTGCACCTCACCTTGCCGCTCAGCAGCCGGCGGTTCAAAAAACGGATCCGTATGCGTGTACATACGGTAAATACCGCGCGACTTATCTTTCAGGTCTCGCTGAAAGCGTTCAAAGGTCGGCCCATAAGCCCAGATACCGCCCTGCAGTTCAATGGCCAGCTCATTTTTTTTCCTCCCCTGCGTTTCCGATAAAGGAAGCGGAATCGTGTGATAATAGAAACGGCCCTCAAAACGCGGATACTGCCCCGAGACATCGAGCTGGTCAATTTCACCAAGATGACGTTGCCCGACCTGTTTCCCGTCAATAAACAGCATCATGCGGACGTCGTCTTTACTGTAATCCCCGCCCCAGAGTTTAATCGTGCAATAGTTTACCGTATCCGGATCCACCGCCATCTCAAAAACCGCGGTCCCACCGCGCCAGCGATGATCTTCGCGAGGCAGAAACCGCCGCGCCTTCAGGCCCAGCGCACCGTCAATAATTTCGCTGTTTTCCGCACGCAGCCCGTGCGCCTCTTCCGACGCCGCACTGCCGAACTGGATTGAATCAACAATACCACCGTCGGCCCACGCCATAACAGCGATCGAACAAACCAAACCCGCTAAAATCCACTTCATAGAAACCCACCTTTTTCACTGACGATTAGTAACATGCTCATCTATATGCGCCGGTTTCGGGGATCGAGACAATGGATCTGAAAAAAAATCAAACGGCCGGGAGGGCTAATGTCGCTGACCTAAGTGTGGTTTCTTTGCACGAAGCAGATGAAACGCCTGCGCCACACCCTGTATCGCCGCCATACTGGCGGCTCCCAGGAGCCCGCTGGAAGCGGGCGGCACAGCAATCGCAGGCCTCTGGCCTGCCCCTTTTGTAGCCTACTCAGGCCGAAGGAATAAAGGCACTAGACAAGCTCTACTCCGGAAAAACGGATTCCTGCGAATCGGGGCCGACGGCAACGATTTCGAAGCGGGCGTTCGAGAGGATTTTTGTGCGCAGTTGCTGCTCTGAAAACTGCCCTTTTTTCACCAGAAGCCGGCGCAGCTGCGGCAGCGCGGTCGATTTCTTCAAGTTCAGTTTCGGACAACGGCTCACATCCAGCGACTCAATCGGCATACCCGTCAAATCAGACAAAGAACAAGAACCTGCAATATCCAGTTCCAAAAAACGGAACGAAAGGAAACGCAACATGCATTGCCCATGATGCCTTGCCAGAATCAGACGGACATCCAGATCCGACCATAACGAAAGAACGGACGTCCGCTCATAGTGCGATAGTTTAAAATGATCCGGCCCCTTATGGTGATATTGCAGGGCAGCTTCAACCACCGACGCATATCCTCTTTTATCCCTGCGGACCGCACTGTCATAAGATAACACACGCTCTATGAGATAGACATGTTCCGGATCCAGCAACCTGGCCTGCTGAAAATAATCGATTAACTGCTCAAGTGAAGGACGCTTTGTTCGGGAAAAATCAAAATCAGGAAGCGCTTCAGCAAACTGATCGAAACGTAGATATTGAAAATTCTCTTTAATGTAGTCCGCTCGATTTAACGCAGCCTTATGATTTAAAACCAAACAATCCAGCGCAAAATGCTCTCCATCAGCATCGGCACTGCTGGGATCATGCTGCAAGGCGATGTCGATCATCTTTCGGCACTGCTCAACCGTTTCTACCGGATGATCATTGATCGACAGTTCCATTAAACGTCGAACCGAATAAGCGAGGTCATTAGCCAGCGTCTCCTGCGAAATACGTGTTTCTTCAACAAATGATGTATATTCAGCATCCAGTATTTCCACCTCTGAAGAGAGCTGCTCTGCGCGCTCCCGCTCAATCTCAACAACCTCATTCTGTCGGCTTAAGCGCTGGATAAAGAGCACGCCCATGACACTCAAAACCAAAATTGAAACCAATGAAATGAGCGCAGGAATGCGATTCCGTGTAATAAAAAGACGGGCTTCGCGGAAAAAACCGGACTCCTCAGCCTGGGTTGCATAGCCCGCCAGATACTTTTCTATTTCCGCCTGCAGATCGGTAACCGATTGATAGCGATCGGTCGGGTTCCGCGACATCGCCTTCATTACCACCGCATCGAGGCTGGCAGGAATGTAACGCTTTGGAAACTTTAGCCGGGGCGAGGTCACGCGGGACGCAGCGGTATCCGCCAGAATCTTTTTATCGGTTCCCTGAAAAGGCGCCTGTCCGGCCAGAATGTAATACAGAATACAACCCAGCGCATAAACATCCGTCCCGACTCCCTTCGACTGATCGGGAGCCACCTGCTCAGGGGCCATAAAGCCGGGGCTTCCTTTGATCTGCCCCATCAGTGTCATTCCACCGAGCGAACTGACCAGGCTCGAAGCTTCATCGGCAGTCTCGTCCGTTTGCTCCATCACCTTCGCAAGACCCCAGTCGCAAACCAGCACCTCCCCAAAGGCATCGGTCTGAATATTGTCCGGCTTCAGATCCAGATGAATCACCCCGCGCGAATGGGCGTAGGCCACGGCATCACAGACCTTTTCAAAAACCTGAAGCAAGACATTGAGCCCGAGTCGGTGCTCACCTTGCACAAGGTGGTCGAGCGTTGTATTGCTTTTCAGGTCCATCGTGAAAAAGGGGCGGCCATCGGCACCCACGCCCGTATCGTGCACCTTGATTATATTGGGATGACTCAGCGAAGAAACGAGCCAGGCTTCGTGAATAAACAGATCATAAAAATCCTCGCCGCGATCCTCCCGCAGGCGGGCCATCGCAATCCATCGATGCGTATGAGCATCATACGTTCGGAAGACCTCTTTCAGGGCACCGCGACCGACCCGCTCGTCATCCCGATAACGCTCTGTATCCCCGGACAACTCAACAAACGAGGGACAAAGCGCCTCTAATCCATTCCGGCCGAGATCATTCGCAGCCGAATAGATCCCGCTCAACCGCCGATCCGGTTTGTATTCCGGGCTCACCCTTCCAGTTCCTCCGTAAGCGCGCGCACTTCCAGAAAGAGTTTCCGCTTCACCCTGGTTCGCAGCTTATAAACGGAAGTGACCGTCAAACCGGTCTGCTCAGCAATCTCAGCGGCTGACTGTCCATCAAGCCCCAATTCAAATACTTCGACCGCCTTGCCGTGGAAAGTTTCCCGAACCCGCTCCAGAGCGATAGTGGCAATATAGTCTTCCCACTCTTTTTCAATCAACCGATCGATCTCGGCATCCTGAAGAACCCCGTTAATCAAAAAACCGGAATCCGTGTCATAGACTTCAACCGGCCGGCTCTGCAACTTGCGGAAATGCATCTTTGCCGCATTCCGAATCACCTGCCCCAGCCAGGTCCGGAAACTGGCTCGGGCTCGATCATACTTCGCCAGGTTCCGGGTCAGGTTGAGCAGAATCTGCTGCGTCAAATCATCCACATCGTCTTCACGCACCCCGATTTGCCGCAGGATATAGGCGATGAAACGGCGATAATGGAGTACGAATTGATCCCAAGCCTCTTCATCATCCGTGTCATGAGCTCGCTGCAGCAATGAATACCGGGTTTTCACTGAAGTAAGTGACTGTTCTTATTTCTGTTTGGGAGACCGGGTTTTGTACGGAAGATAAGTGAGCATCTCCTGCTCCCAAGCCTGAAGCTGTTTTTGCATTTGCTCGGTTCGTTCCGGAAACGTTGAAGCCAGATTTTCCTTTTCCGACAAATCATTTTCTAGATCGAACAGTTCCACCTTTTCATATCCGGGCTGAGCCACGAGCTTCCATCTGCCATCGCGAATCGCTTTCACCACATCCTTCCCGTTCTCGAGGCTCGGCTCGTACGGGCTGAGGCCGCCCTTGCGCCAGAACAGCTTTCGTTCCGGCAGTGTTTTACCCTGCAACAGAGACTGAATTGAGATGCCATCGAAATCAAACTCTCCTTCGATGGAGGCCATCTCTACAAAGGTTGGGAAGAGGTCGAACTGCATGGCCGTCTGCGTGCTTTCCGTCCCGGCCTTGATGGTGCCTGGCCACCAGAAAACTCCCGGTACGCGATGGCCGCCCTCATAGACCGAGCCTTTGCGTCCCCGCAACTCTCCAGGCGATGCCAATTGCATGGGCCCGTTGTCCGATGAAAAGATCACCAGCGTTTTTTCCGCCAGACCGTTTTTCTGCAATGTATTCAGAATCTCGCCAACGCCCTTGTCGAGTTCGGTCAGCATATCGACATAAATCTCGGGTCCCGGCCGGCGCTCTTCCTTCTTCGTTTTTCCGGGGCCACGCTGGATCCCGTCCGTCGGGCCCTGCACCGGGGTGTGTACGGCTTCATGAGCCACGTAGATAAAGAACGGCTCATCCCTGTTCTGCTTGATGAAGTCCACCGCATGTTTGGTGATCAGATGGGTCGAATAGCCCTCCTCCTTCGTCAGTTCGCGATCATGCCACCAGTCAAATGTGTCCATGCGGTCCAGGTGCGAATGGTAATCAATGTTACCGCTTACGAAACCGACAAAACGGTCGAACTTATAATTCATCGGATTAAACTTAGGCAGATAGCCCAGGTGCCATTTACCAAAGAGCGCGGTCTTATACCCGGCCTGCTTCATTACCGCAGGCATGGTGTCATCTTTGTCCGGATCCAAACCGAATTGATAGGCTGCCATCGTGGGATCCGCGGTCACAACGCCGTCTACTCCAGTGCGTTGCTGATAGCGCCCTGAAACCAACGCGGCACGGCTGGGGCTGCACACGGTTCCGTTGGAATGAAAATCAGTCAAACGCAACCCCTCTTCCGCCATTCGATCGAGATTGGGCGTTGGGATAGTGCCACCGTAGCAACCGAGATCCCCATAGCCCAGATCATCAGCAAGGATTACAACAATATTAGGCTTCTCGGCAAAAGACGCCATGCTCATCAGAAGCACAACAATAGAAACAATCAGCTTTTTCATTAGAACATCCTTATTGGATACATACCATTAAACACCACAGAGGACAGGAGACTAATACGTATTCGGTGCTCTCTGAGTCCTCTGTAGTTAATTCTTTTTCTATTTCGGATCCAGACGATAGATCTTCAGGTTTTTGTACTGGTGATGCGTGCGCACCATGCGGAAGCCGAAGTATCCTTCGGTGTAGGCCGGATAAGCTTCACGGGAATACACCGCTTCGCTCTGAACCGGGGCGCCGTCAACCCGGTCTTCCGACATGATTTTGTCGCCATACTTGATTTCGTAGATCACCTTGCCGTCCTGAATATACTGAACCAGCCCGTCACAGGCCACCAACTGCACCGTGTGCCATTTGCCGGGATGAATCAGGTGCTCCGGATTTTCATCCTGATGATTCAGGGAAAGGTGCGGAATGTCTTTGCCGTTCAAATCCCAGCGCGGATAGCGACGGAAACGGGTGGTTTTATTGCCGATGTCCGCCCCGCCGCCGGTGCTGGCATAGTAGGCGTTCATTTCGTGATAGCTGCAGAAATCACCCGTGTAGTGCGTTTCGGTCTCATTCAGCACGGCATCAAATTTACGCGGATCGGACGCATGCCAGAAGTTATTGATGTCACGCGCCATGATCATGTCGTTGTCAATGCGCTCCGTCGGGCACTTCACCTGATACGTAACGGCGATCGGCCCTTCAAACTTTTTATTCAGCCACGCTGTGCAGCCAAGCGCCGGCATGTAGAGATCCATGATGCCGTCTTCAAACTTGATTTCGGGTTTGCCGTTTGTATTCGGATTCGCCGAAACCTGCAGCACCCAGTTTTCTTCGTGGTCACTGAAATCGGTCTCATAGAGAAGCTCGCCAACCGTGAAGGCATCTTTGCCATAACCAACAACCACGGCCTGTGGCTCTTCGCTCATTTTTGCACTCTGGCAACCAACAATCGTTCCAACGAAAACCCCCAATAACATCAATTTAACCAGTTTCATCTCGCACTTCCTTTCTCTGTTTCTGGAGGGGCGCACGCTGTGCGCCCGGGCAGACAGCGTCTGCCCCTCCACTTCTTCCTAATGCCTAATCCCTATTGCCTGCGCCCTTGGGGCGCAGTTCATAAATCCGAAGATTCGTATACTGATGGTGCGTGCTCACCATCCGGAAACCAAAGTAACCCTCATCATGTGCCGGATATTTATCCAGCGTATAGGTCTCTTCGTGTTTCTGCCGGCGGTTGTCTTTATCGCGGGTTTCGACCGTGATGGTGTCGCCTTCCTTAAATTCATACACCACCTGACCGTCCTTGATGTACTGCAGCATGCCGTTGAAGTAGACCAGCTGGATCGTGTGCCACTTACCCGCTTCGATCAGGAACTCTTTCTTTCCGTCGTTCCAGTTCACGGCCATGTGCGGAATATCCTTGCCGTCCTTCCAGCGCGGATAGCGACGAAAACGGGTGGTGCGGTTGCGGCCACCGCCGGTGCAGGCATAGTAGCCGTGCATTTCGTGGTAGCTGACAAAACCGCCGTGATATTGGGTGTCCGTGGTTGTCAGGATGGCATCAAACTTCCGGGGATCCGAACAGTGCCAGAAATTATTGATGTCCGTTACGAGAACACCGTCATCATTTTCGGTCTCCGTCGGGCAGCGTACGTTATAGACAATGGTGATGGGCCCCTTGAATTTTTTATTCAGCCAGGCCGTACAGCCATGTTTCGGCATATAGAGATCCAGAATGCCGTCTTTGAATTCAATCTTTTCAGCATAGGCGGCATCATCAACTGAAACCTGAATCACCCAGTTTTCCTTGTCGCTGAAATCGGTCGAATAAAGCTCTTTGCCGATTGTAAACGTCTCTTTACCGTAGCCGAGCACCAACGGCTCGGAAGCCGTCGGCACAGCAGCAGTACTCACCGCAGCGGTCACCAACAGTGCCCCCGCTATCATCCTTTTGATTTGTTTCATCGTTACCGTCCTCCCCGCATAGTTGTTATGCACTGATTTTAAATTATAACTCAAGGCCTGTTATCCACCGAACGCATTCCGCCTCCCATTTATAGGGCGTTTCAAGACCGAGACCATGCGCCCCATAGTTGTAGATATGCATATCGTACGGCACCTTGTTTCGACTGAGTGCGGCGGCAAAGGCCAGGCTGTTTTCCACCGAAACCACATCGTCATCGCCGGTCGACCAGATAAAGCATGGAGGCGTATCCGGCGTCACCTGCTTTTCGCACGCCATCATTTCCAGCAGCGCCGGCTCCGGATTTTCGCCGAGCAGGTTCACAATCGAGCCTTCATTAATAAACGGCCCGGTGGACTGAATAACCGGGTAGCACAGCACCCCGAAATCAGGTCGCAACGGCACGTCGCACGAATACTGTTCGTGCAGCAGCATAGTGGTGGCTGCCAGATGCCCGCCGGCCGAAGAACCGCAGACCCCCAGCCGGCTTGGATCAACACCAAATTCGGCGGCGCGAGAGCGGATCGTATAAATCGCCGCAAAGGCATCCTCGATCATGGCCGGATGCCTGTTCCCGTGTTGCGCCAGCCGATAGTCCACCACAAAACAGGTAATGCCGTGCGCCGAGAAATATTCAGCATAGTCATCCCCCTCATGGGCTGTCAGCTGCCAGTAGCCGCCACCGGGAAAGATGACCAAGCCCGTGCCGGCCGGATTATCAACGGGTATAAAACACCGGATTTCCGGCGACGGATCGGTTGCCGCAGCGGGGAGCGTTCCATAAATCCGATTCATATCCGTTTCCATCCAACAGTGTGCCTATCATCGAGCCTGTTTACTTCTTAAGCTGCGGCGGAATGCGCCCGTAATCCGGATCATACACCGGCACCTGCATACCCTTGGGGGTCTGCCACCCCGGGAACGGCTTGTGCGTTACATAGGCATAATACGGCGTGGCCGACAGCTCCGGACCGATAAACAACGGCGACAGCTCGGTGATGCCTTTCTTCAGGGTGACCTTAAACGTTACTTCCTTGGCACCCTCGGGAATATCCATGGTTTCATCGACATCACCGATACGCATCCGCGCCTGCTTATAGTTAAAGGCTTTGCCATAGGTGCCGTCGTTAATGCCCTTATCCGCTTCCACCGGCCAGCGGCGCAGGGAAATTTCATATTCGCCGTCGCGCTCCACCTCGATCGCCCACTTGGCTTCCACAGCTACTTCACCCTTCACAATGTGCACCTGATCCCATGCCGGATAAATGTCCAGCAGCCAGTCGTGCGACGAGAAGCCGACAATCGGAGAGTGATCAGAACCAATCACCATGTAGCTGGTCAGATCATGCTCCTGAGAAACATCGCCCCAGAACTGTTCATAGTTTCCACGCAGGCGTTCAACCACCTCGGGATGCTGCGATGCCACATCGGTTGTCTGCTTATGATCGGCCTGCAGGTCATACAGCTCTTCGCCGTTGATCAGACGCCACTTTTCCGTCATGACCGAACAGTAGCGCCATTTAATGGGATCCACCACCCGCTGGTTTTCCACAACAAGGGAACGCGATGTCCACGCCTTTTCACTCGGATACAACAGGTCGCGCAGACTGGTACCATCATACTTAATTTCCGGAGCAGTCAATCCGCACAGATCGACCAGTGTAGGCAGAATATCGATGTGGGCGGTCAGTTCCTCCACTGCCTTACCGGCTTCAATTTTACCGTTCGGCCATCGGATCGTAAATGGAACCCGGTGACCGCCGTCGTAGATGGATCCCTTCTTGCCGCGCATGTTTCCGTCAAAACCAAGCCCGTTATCCTCCCAGTCATCCCGACCCCGTTTCAGGCCGCCGCCGGCTCCGTTGTCGGTCATAAAAATCAGGATCGTGTTATCCGCCAGTCCCTCACGGTCGAGCATCTCGAGCAACAGCGCCATATTGTCATCAATGTTCTCAATCATGCCGTAGACTTCGGGATGAGGAATCCGCGGATTGTCCTCATACCGCTTTGTATATTTTTTCGGGCAGTAGAACGGCCCGTGCGGCGCATTGGGAACAATGTAGGCGAAGAACGGTTTATCCTTGTTCGCCTGGATAAACTTCATCCCCTCGGCAAACCAGATATCCGTGCAAAACCCCTTAAAGCGCTGCTGCCTGCCGTTGACGATATAGGTGTCGTCAAAATAATCATTGCCCCAGTAGTCCGGCGCCTGACCGATGCCGCCGGCGGCATGATAAACCGAGTGCTGGAAACCGCGGTCCTCCGGACGGTAAGGATAGCAGTCACCCAGATGCCATTTGCCGAAGATACCGGTGGCATAGCCGTTATCTCCGAAAATGTCTGCCATGGTCACTTCGCGCCGGCGCAGCATGCTGCGCCCCTGCACCGTGTGCCAAACCCCTACCCGGTCGGAATAGCGACCCGTCATGAACGCCGCGCGCGTCGGCGCACAGGTGGGATCCACGTGGAAGTTGTCGAGCAACGTGCTCTGATCGCGAAGCTTGTCGAGCGCGGGCGTCTTGATCATCTCGTTACCTGCGAACCCCAGGTCGCCATAACCCTGATCGTCGGTCATGACAATCACCACATTGGGCTTTTCGACAGGTTTCTCCGCAGCCGCGCAAACGGCAGAAGAAACAAAACCGGAAATCAACAGCGACAATACAAACTTCATATCCACACCTCTTTGCGTCTAGTTTTGGTGCAACTCCTCGCGAACAAGTTTCCCGTCCCGGAATTCCTGGATGGACACCTGCGGATCTTTGCCCTCTTCCAGCCCTGAAATGGTCAGCTTATGCGTGCGGCCGTCGTTCAGTTCAACCGTCAGTTCGTTGGCGGAAACAGCGGTCACACTCTTGACTTTGCCTTCAGCCTCGTACGGCTCGACTACGGTCAGGTATTGAGCCTGCTTTCCAGTGGTGCGGAAGCTGAGTGATTTACGGCGCTCGGCTTCGTTGCCCAGCGGATAGTCGCCGCCGACGAAAGCTTTGAAGCGCGCGGCGTTGAGTTTGGAAAGATCCACCGTAATGGTGCCGTCCACGTTTTTCTTCACCGGGTTGGCCGGAACACTTCCAACCATTGGAAGTCCGGAGATTTTGACCGGTCCGCCGTAGTAATCAACACCGCTTTTCGGGGTGCTGTCAATCTGATCAAAGGCCGGATTCAGCTCGCTCAGCGGAATCTCCTTGCCGTCCTTGGTTACGATGACCGGATTGCCCCAGAAAAGGGTTTTCTTCCGCTCATCGCCATCATATTTCGTGCCGAGCGTCAGCGTTTTAACGCCTTTCAGCGAAACGTCGATTTCATCGCGGCCAAGCACCCATGCGCCGAACTTTCCTTCGGCCAGCACGTCGCCGTCACCTTTGACGGTATACCAGAACTTGCGGTTGACCCAATGCGCTTCCGGCAGGGTCCCGAGCATCACTTCGCGCTGTTTCGGCCACGCGCTGTAGACATCCATTTTCAGCACGCCCGGCGTTCCGGTGATGCGTGTCCCTTCGTTGTCGGCCCCTTTCCCGAACTTGGTCTCAAAGCTGACCTTGGCAGTACCTTCGGCATCGTACCAGCTGCAATCGGTGATCAGCTGGGCAGCCAGAATCGGATCGGGGTCCATGCTTTCCGTGTGGCGCGGCTCGGATATCTTTTCCGCGTCGATACCAAGCAGGCCTTTGATGTTGAAGAGGCAGTCGTAGGTATGCTCTTCCGGCGCATCAAGATAGTCGGCCAGCAGAATATAATCGTCGGCTACCGCCAGCAGACGGCGCTGGGTAACGCGGTCGGACCACTCGCCGATGGACCCGTAAATGGGCTCATTTTCCGGCTGCGGCATGTAACGGCCTTCCTGCCAGCATTTATCCTGAAACGTTCCGAGGAAGGCATCGTAGTTCAAACCACCATACGGCGGGTTTGACCAACGCGCTTTGGTTTCAACCGCTGCGGCCTGCAGCAGCTCGCCCTCGCTGAACAGGATTTTATGGCTTTCAACTGCTTCCTGCTGCTTCATGTCGACGCAGACCATGTTATGCGGCAGCGTGGTCTGTACAAAGAAGGCATAGGTGAAATTAGGATAGCTGTACCAGATGTGTTCCGGATTGTAGAAGCTGCGGCCATAGCGCATCAGCGAGTTCAGGCAGGCGCGGTCAAAGTGGCCGTGATAGCCGCCGTGCGTTCCATACTTAAGCACAGCCTGGATCCGTTCGCGCGGCTCCTCCTGTTTCGAGCGGAGCATTACCTGTCCGGCATTGTCGGAAAAGGCCGAACCCTGCCCCAGCTCCGGCGTATCCTCCGGCAGCTCTGCAACACCGTACAGCAGATCGCGTTTACCGATATGCTTGATGATCGATGCATAAATCGGATCGCGGTAGACAAAGTAGGCGATCTCATAGGCATCGCTGGTAAACTTGTTTTCGGTGGAGTCGTTGTTCGCAAACATCATGCCCTGATAGTCGATGAACTTAGGCAGCGCATCCCACATATCCTTGATTTTGACATAGGGTTTGTAAACCGGGCCATACTTCTGGAGCGGCTTTCCGTAAATCTTCTTTTTGCGCTCTTCGACGTCCTGCGAGAAAATATTGTATTCCACGGAATAGGTGGCCGGGAACGCGGCATCAACATAGTCGACGCCCCACGGCTGCATCGCCAGCGCGAGCTGGGTGAATTCCGAGGACACCCAGGCGTTGTAGCCGATCGAACATTCATACCACCAGCCGTCGGCCATCACGCCGTGCGACATCTGTTCGTAGAATCCGCCGGGACCTTCGATAAAGCGGTTGGCCAAAGCCATATCCTGAATGGTCAGTGCACCGTAAATCGCACCGAACGCTTCAGCCACCTGCCAGTTGCCGGAAACCGCCTGGCTGATGTGCTGGTCAATGATCTTCGCATAGAGGCGAATCATAGCCGCCATGTTCGCATGGTCCTCATCAGACAGGGCACCCGAGTTATAAATCAGGTCATAGCCCCACGCGACATGCTGCATGAAGCCGCCTTCTTTAACCAGATTGCCGGCCGCGCCGGCCTGGGTACGGACATAGCCGTCGACCGGATCGCTCAACTGCTTCAGATAAAGCGCGGCCTTTTCGGCATATTTCATTTCACCGGTCAGCTGATATGCCACCGCGCAGCCGAGCATTTTTTCGTGCTCTTTGAGCGGATAGATGTATTCCTGGTTCGTGTGGCGGGACAGTTTTCCAAAGTTGACCTCCGGCACCGTCCATTCGTCGGCATCCTTGATATATTTTGCCGCCGCCTTTTTTGCCCACTCGACAGTAGCGGCCTTTTCACGGATATCGTCCCAGCACTCCTTGGTGTGCAGCAGGTACGGGTGCTCGAGATACGCCAGCGTGATGTATTCAATCGTTCCGGCGTCGCGGCCGTTGGCCACCGCCTGAATGGTCTGCACTTCGCGGCCGCCCGGGGCAACGCGTTCGGAGACCGTTACGCGCACCTCAACATTTTTGCTTTCGCCGGGAGCCAAGGTCATTTCCGCAGGGGTGATGGTGGTGTCCATTACCTCGCGGCCCTGAATCCGACGCGCCAGATTGATTACCTGCGGTTTGTCGGTGCAGTTCGACACCTCCAGCGCATAGACCACATCCTCGCCGCCTTTGGCGGACGCCGAACGGATTTCGCTTTCGAGCGCAAGGATATCGCCTTTAATCAGGTGCGGATTGCGGATCTGGATATCGCCGGCCGAGCCGTCGGAAAACTCCGCTTTCACTGCAAACATTTTGATGGTTTCGAGCATGTTGGGCATCGACTGCTCAAGGCTGAATGATTTCAGCGGGACGGTGACCGTGTGCCATCCCTTGCCGACCAATCCGAACGCGGAGGTATAGGTGTTCACCACTTCCTCGCTGCCGCCGTACACTCTGCGCGCGGCGGTGTGGATGGCGGCTTCGCCCTTCAGCGGCGTGTCGCCGGGCAGATAGACTTCGAAGCGAACACCGTAAAAGTTTTTCCAATAAGCGGAGCCGTCATGCCGGTGTGCGAGACCGGCGCGGTACCATCCCTTTTCTCCGTCCGGATAGGTGAACGATGCTTTTCCAGGCGTTGGAAGTTTTCCATCTGCGGAAAGTCCCTTCCACTGACTCAGATCCGCCAGCTGCTCCGCAGCGTCCTTTTCCCAGTTTTCGGCATTCGCAAACAGATCCTTTGCGTCCGGTGCCGCATGACACAATGCCCCAACCAATACTCCGGCGACGATCCAGCTAAACTTTTTCATGTTCCAATCCTTTTTGTTCAATGCAAAGACGCTGAGAACTCAAAGCTCGTAAGGCTCTGCAGGACTCAGCGTTCCTTGCGTCTTTGCGCGAATGTTGTTAGGCGTTGCCGCGGGACGCAATCTTCTTGGCGATGGTGCGCAGCAGGACGCCGGCGAGCACAACGATGCCGCCGCAGATGAGAACCAGCATGCGGGACTTAAGGTCGTTCGGAACCAACAGCAGCAGCAGGGTCAGTCCGCCGTAGGCCAGGCAGAGGTTGGCCAGCACCATGTACTGGCGGCTGTCGCTCTCATAGTCCGGCTCGTGCTCGTCAGTCCGGTCGATCGGGGTGTTCATCTCTTCGACAAAGTCATCCACCTGCTTGATGTATTCCGGGCTGGAATATTTGTGAAAGATCGCCGTAAAGAAGAACCAAACCGTACAGGCCAACGCAATAATACCGGTCGTATAGGCAATCTTGAGGTCGCCCACTTCGCGGGCGTTAAGCGCCGGTTCCCAGCTGTCGCGAATGAGGTCCAGCCAGCCCCAGCTGGTAAAGCCGAGGTGCAGGATTACCGAGACGGCAAAGCCGACGACCATCGTGGTCCAACCGGACCAGGCCGGCACCTTTTTCACAAACATGCCGTAAAGCATCGGCAGCGCGGCCGGCAGACCAATGGCCGCGGAAGCAAGCAGAATCAGGTCAAACAGCGCCAGCCCCTTGATCTGGGAAAAGAGCAGTGCAACGGCCATCCAGACCATTCCGTAAACCAGAATAAAGATCCGGCCGACGAGAATCTGGTTGCCTTCGCTCGCCTTTTTGTTGACGACACGGATCCAGAAGTTGCGCACGAAGCCGGCGGAATAGACGTTGAGCATACTGTTCATCGAGGTCAGACTGGCGGCAAAGATGCCGCAGACGAGCAGGCCGAGCAGACCTTTCGGCAGCAGCTCCATGGCAATCGCCACATAGGCCGCCTCGTTCGGATTATTCAACTGGGAGAACTGCTCCATATTAGCCAGATCGGGGAAGATGATTGAGGCGCCAATCGCCGGGATAATCCAGATCGCCGGTAGCAGCACGAAGCCGACCACGGAAACCCAGGCTGCCAGTTTGGCTTCGCGCCCGTCTTTCACAAACAGGTAGCGCGCGGCACCGGACTGCATGGAGTTGGCAAAAACGATCTGATTGATCAGCAGCAGGATGGAAAAGATCACGATCACGCCCGGGCGTTCAAACTGCGTCCAGTCCGAAGGTGTGAAAGAGTGCATTTGGCCGACCAGGCCGCCGAGGCCGCCGATCTTTTCATGGCCGAGCGTCAGCACGGCCATAATGATGGTAATCACCAGCACCACCATCATCTGTACAAAGTCACCGGCCGTCGCCGCCCAGGATCCACCGAGCAGCGTCATCAAAATAGTCACGCCGCCCAGGATCAGGATGATCATCATCATGCTGGCGCCAAACACACCGGACATGAAGACCGAGATCGTGTAGAGCATGATGCCGCCAAAGAACGTCATAAAGAACAGCGGCAGCCAGTTAAAGATCTGCTCACTGGTGTTGCCGAAACGTTTGCGGATCGCTTCGACCGCCGTAATCACGCGCATCTGCCGGAAGCGGGCCACCGTAAACAGTACCGTGGTCAGGGTGGCGATGGCGTTGCAGACAAACAGGATCAGGAAAAAGGTGCCGGTTTCATACGCCTTGGCCGCGCCGCCGGTAAACGACCAGGCCGAGAAGGAGTTCATGAAGGCGGAACTGCCGACCACCCACCAGAGCATCCCGCCGCCGCCACGGAAAAAGTCCGACGCCGTTTTACTGAAGCTCTTATAGATCGGCCCCAGCGACAGCATAAACGCCAGATAGACGCCGATAACAATATAATCATAAATACTCATGGTGTTCCCCTATTTAAATGAAACCGCAACAAACGTTAAGTAACGTCTGTTGACGGTTTCTGTTACTAATCCTGATTTAAAACTTAAGCAATGCAGAGTTTAAGAGTCTGGCGGATATCCGCAGAAGACGAACCAATCTGCACTTCAAACGCTCCGGACTCAACTACATATTGCTTCTTTGCTTCGTCCCAGTGGCGCAACGCTGATGCGGCAAATTCCAGTTCGACGGTTTCCGTTGCGCCGCCGGCCACGGCAACGCGTTGGAAGGCGGCCAGGCTGTGGATCGGCTGCGGAACCGAAGATTCGAGATGGCGGACATAAAGCTGAACCACTTCGTCGCCGTCGAGAGCGCCGCTGTTGGTCAGATCAAAGGAAACCTTCACGGAGTCGGCTGCGGAAACTGTTGCCGCGTCGGCTTTGGCTTCGCCATATTCAAACTGCGTGTAGCTCAGTCCGTGACCGAACGCGTAGAGCGGCTCGCCCTTGAAGTAGCGGTAGGTCCGGTTTTCCATATGGTAGTCATAGTAGTGCGGCAGATCATCCGTCGAGCGGTAGAAGGTCACCGGCAGCTTGCCGGACGGGTTGCAGTCGCCAAACAGCACGTTGGCCACGGCCGTACCGGCCGCCTGCCCCGGATACCATGCCTGGAGGATTGCCGGCAGGTTTTCGGCTTCCCACGGGAAGGCCATCGAACCGCCGCTGCAGTTAATAAAGATCACCGGCGTACCGGTGGCGTGCAGCTCTTTGAGCAGTTCATGCTGGATCGGCGGCAGCTCAATCCGTGTGCGATCTCCGCCGTTAAAGTACTCAATCAGCACCGGCATCTCTTCGCCTTCGAGCTCGCCGCTGATGCCGCCGAAGTAGAGAACCACATCGGCATCGGCGGCAGCGCCGAGCGCGGCGTTGAAGATGGTCGGATCGATTTCCGTGTTGTCCTTCGGCAGCGCCAACGGGCACCCCTCTTCGAAGACGATCTCGACGTCGTCACCGAGGTACTTTTTTAGACCGGCCAGGAAGGTGATCGGAGCGGACGGATCGCCGTGGTAGTTACCCAACAGCGCTTCAACCGAATCCGCGTTGGAACCGATCACCGCCACCTTCTTCAGTGCTTTTTTGTCCAGCGGCAGGATGCCATCATTTTTCAGTAGCACCATCGACTCTTCGGTCGCTTGCAGGGCCAGCTCCTTGTTTTCCGGCGAATCATTCTGATCCAGGCCGATTGTTGACCACGGGTTGTTCTCAACTGGGTCGAACATGCCCAGACGGAAGCGGGTGCGCAGCAGACGATGCAGCGCAAAATCAATTTCTTCGTCGGTAATCAACCCTTCCTTACGGGCCACCAGCAAGCTGCCATAGGTCACACCGCAGTCGAGGTCGCAGCCGGCCTTCACCGCGCCGGCGACGGCTTCTTCCGCCGTTTCCACAAAGCGATGATGCGCATAAATACTGCGGATGGCACCGCAGTCGGCCACAACGTGTCCATCAAAGCCCCACTTATCGCGAAGCAGTTCCGTCAAAAGAAAATGGCTCGTGTTGCACGGCTTGCCGTAGAGGCTGTTATACGCGCCCATCACCGACTCCACGCCGGCATCTTTGACGGCCGACTCAAACTGCGGCAAATAGGTTTCGTAGAGATCGCGCTCAACGATCTTCGATTCGAAGGAACGGCGCCCCGGCTCGGGGCCGCTATGCACGGCGTAGTGCTTCGCGCAGGCCGCGACTTTCAGGGTTTCTTTATCGCCCTGCAGGCCTTTAATAAATTCATTGCCGAGCTGCGTCGTCAGGTACGGATCTTCGCCGTAGGTTTCCTGGCCGCGGCCCCAGCGGGGGTCGCGGAAAATGTTGATGTTGGGCGACCACATGGTCAGCCCCTGGTTGCGGTGGTAGATGCCGACCTTACCGAGCGCATTAAATTTGGCGCGGGCTTCGTTGGAAATCACTTCTCCGACGTCATGCATCAGCTCCGTGTCCCACATGGCCGCCATGCCGGTCGCCTGCGGAAATACCGTTGCAAACCCATTGCGCGCAACGCCATGCAGACATTCGTTCCAGTAGTCGTAGCCCGGCACGTCCAGCCGCTCAATCTGGCCGGCGGCATTCACCAGCTGGTCAATCTTTTCCTTGAGCGACATGCGGCGAATCAGGTCATCCACACGCTCGGCCAGCGGTTTGGACGGATCAGTATAGATCACCGGCGCCTCGACTTCCGGAACAATACTGGCCGTCGGATCAACCGCGTCTTCCATATCTTTCGCCAGCACATGCGCCACCACGTCGCCGGACTCATCCTTCACCGTAATGGCATTAAACTTGGCATCTTTCACCCGGCCTTCAAACTGGACCGCCAGCGGCCCGCGCTGCGCGTCGCCCAGATGCTCCACTTCGCCGGAAATCTGATACGGCTGACGGAATCCGCCGGCCTCCTTGACAATATCAAGGTCTTTGGCCAGCACGGTCTTGCCGCACAAGACGTCCATTACCCGGGAACCTTCGCCATCGAGTACGGCCTCCACAAGATCCACAATCACCGTATAGTTACCCGGCTCCAAACCGGGAGCCGATGCAATGAAGGATGCACCATAAATTTCTTCCATGTAGATTTCGGGCTGACGCTCATCATGAGCTCCCAGCGACTTGGTATGCTTAATGTCTCCACTAAGCTGAAATTGCGCTTTAATCATTGGTCTTTCTTTTCGTTTAAACTTTCGGGCCGGTTGAGCCGGCCCGATTCTTAACGCCACAAGGAGGTTAATAACCCTAGTACTTAGCACTCCGATAGGGGCCGGTTGGATACACCCTTTTGCAGGTTTTATCGATATAGTTTCCGACGCGTCTATTGCGCAGTTCATCGAGATTATCGAACAGCCAGTTGGCCGTTGAACTGTGCGCAATAATTTCCCCTCGGGAATCCGTCAGCAGAACCATCGTCTCCGCCAGCTTCATGCCGCGGCGCTGTTCATCCACATCAAAATCGAAGAGGCGCGCCACACGATCGCCGGTAAATTCGAATTCCCTCTTGTCAGCTTCCGCAGGATTAAACGTTTCCGAGCCATGATCGAGGATGCGGTATTTGTCGGCATCCAGGTACTGCTGGCCGATGGCATAATATTCAAGCGTCAAATCAAAGTTATATTTGCCAGCACCTTTCTGGCGCGCTTTTGCTCCAAACGTCCAGTCCAGCACACGCGGCGGAGTGTTGTTCCTGTCCAACTCATAGGACGACAATTCAACTTTATACGAATCGCTTGAGCGCACGATACCCACATCAAATTCCGGCGGCCGCGTGAGCGCAATATAATCGAAATCCGCCGCCGACACCTCTGATGCCGGCACCTTGACCTGCTTACCCTTGGTAGTACGGAACACCATTTTATCACCAATCTTGCTGATAAATTCCGCCTCGAAGGTTTTGCCGTCGTTCAGGGTCCACACACGGAACGGAGATGGCTCCGCCTCTTCCTCGACCACTTCGTCCTCAGGCTCTGGCTCAGGAAGCGTCTTGCCGGAAGCAACATAGTCCCGGAAAATGGGTCCGCCGAAAACATCGGCCTCCCCCGGCACCAGATGCTCTATGATGGCATCAGCCACATCGTGCGTCGTTTCCGAAGTCCGGAAAATGGGCAGAAACTTCTGATGCTGGGGATTCGTCTCATATTCTACGCCATACTCTTCAACCAGCAGCATCGCACAGAACTTACCACCGGGCTGCTCGCCCATGAGAACCTCCATCTCCACAGGCTCGCCGGCCTTCAGTTCAATCCAATCGCCGCCCCAGGCCAGATTGTTGCCGAGGTACCACTGACGGTTCTTGGTTGCGCTGCTGACCCAGCCTTCGCCGGAAATAAGTCGGGCGCCATAGGTGGTGGAGTCCCAGGAGCCGTCAAGCACGACCTTCCCACCCACACGTACAATCAGAACATCATCGCCGTGACCCCAGAAGCGGAACTTGATATCCTCCGGATAGACGAGTGTGCCCTTGTAGTGAACCGCCCACTGACAAGCAATGGTATCGGGCTCATCAAACGCGAAGGGAGCGATTGTAGATCGAGTCAGCGGAATACAAAACGAGGTTGCATACAGTTTCTTAGGGGATTTGTAATATTTTGCAAGCGCCGAGGGCTTCCAGCCCCTGCGACAAAACTTGCCCAAAGCATCGGCATACGCCGTCACATCCATCGCAATACCCTTTCCGCTGCGATCTCGTTTCAAATCATAAAAGGTTCCGACAAAATCGTTTCCGATACTCTGACCACCACCGAAAACGGTCATTTCTTCGATGTCCGGCATGATATCAAAGCCGCCGATTTCGGCACCCAACCCACCAGTCATGCCGCTCATTTCCGGCAGTTGGATATCCGGCATGCTGGCCTTCTGCACCTTGGTGACAATTTTGGTCGTCGCCTTCGGCTTGGCGCTTTTCTTCACCTTCACCTTAGGCTTCTTGAGCTTCATCTTCGGGCGCTCAACCGCCTTCGGCGGCTCAAATGCGGGCTCTTCCTTCTCGAACACCTCAAAAACAACAAACAAACCGGCCAGCAAAAAAGCGGCAGCATGGATCAGCAGACTGACGACAAAGCCGCTAGGGGCACCTTTATTGATCTTCTTAATTTTCTTCATGGTGACTATGTAACCGATTGAAATTCAATTTTCAACCGCTTGAAATGTTTTCTCTGATATGGAGGTTAATACCGCTCTGCAGATCTCTCTGCTCTGTAAACGGTAAAAGCTATAGCAATTCCGTCCGGAAAACGCCAATCCACATTCAATTACCCTGTTAACTCAAAATTCCACCATCACTGACCAAAGCGGAATAACCGTTGTTTATGGGTTTAATAACCCGGTAAAACTACTGACCGGCGCCGCAGGCAGGCACCTTGGTCGTCAGGATGCCTGAAAGCAACTGCTGAGCACAGTAGCGCTCGTCGATTTATGCTACACTTTATGAACTAAAGCGTTTCAATTTGCTCGGAAAGTACAAGGGGAACTTTCAATTAACAAGCATCCTCGGCGTCTGGAGCCGCAACACTTGTGCATGCTCATGCACCAACAGGAAAAACAAAGGGCGTAGCCGGATCGACTCGCCCTTCGTTTCGTCCGGCGGAGGCAATGCAGCCTTGCTGTTCCCGCCCTGACTACTGATGCCTGATGGTTATTCCGCCGGCGACAGGATGAACGACCAGCTGTATTTTCCGGACGGAACGCGATAATGCTCCAACGGAAGCGCCTTGAGAGTCCAGGAATCCTGCCCGCCGACGCCCATGTGTTTGTGGTCGATGTTCAGCGTGAAGAAGCCCTGATCTTTCAGGTCATACGGATGTCCGGCAGCGGACAGGTTTTCGGTCGACCACGGCCAGATAGAAAAGCTGAACGGCTCCGTTCCATCAACGCGCAGTTTGCCGGCGCGGCCGGAAAGTTCCAACCAACGGGTTTCGGTGCGCAGACCGTTTTCCTGCGGCTTGGCATATTCATAGTACATTTCGTCCGTCGGCGATTGATAAACCCCAACCTCAGCGCCGGCGTTGCGGTCGCAATAGTTTTCCCACGGGCCTTTGCCGTAATACTGCGTATTCGCAAAGCCGCCGGAAACGCCCATGGTAAAGCCAAGGCGCGGCATCGACGGAAGCGACGGATCGGCATCCAGTTCCATACCGACCTCAACCTGCCCCGCTCCGCTGAAGGTGTAGATGAGCGTCAGGTCCGTTTTCCCGGCACTCTGCTTTACCACCACCTGTGAGGATGATTTGCTGATTTTCTGAAGCTCAACCGAATCGGTTTTCAGCTTTCCGGCCAGCTCCATCCAGTGTTTCATCAGATTGTGCGTTTTTGCACCCTTCTTGTCATTGTCGGTCTGCGGCCGCCAGAACCACGGTTTCATCGGGCTTTTGATCCACTCCTTCCCGTTTACGACATAGCTGAAAAGGAAACCAGTTTCCTTATCCACCGCAGCTTTGAATCCCTTACCCTTAAGCTCAATAACCGTCGTCTTATCCTTGGCCGAGAGCTTTGCTTTCGCGGACGGGCGATTTGCCGCACCATCCCTACCCTTCACGAGCAGCTGTTCCTTCGCAATTTCAAATCCGGCTTTGCACCAGAGTCGCTCTTTAGTTTCGTGCACGCTCAAGCGTAGCCAAATCTCTTTATCCGACGTAACCGGCTTAAAAGGTATTGAGACGACCCCGCTTCCCCCGGCCGGCAATTCAATGGACCCCACTTCGCCTTCCTGAACAATATTGCCCTCTTCAGACAGGCTCCAGCGAATGGAATACTCTTTGAGGTTGGTGAAGTTGAAGCGGTTGGTGATCTTGACTTTTCCGGTGTTCAAGTCAACCGCCTCGAAGGCGACCGGCTGGAAGACATATTTACACTCGAAGGTTTTCGGGCCCGGCGTACGGTCGGAATTAATGACGCCGTTCATGCAGAAGTTTCCGCTATTGGGCTCGTCACCGAAATCGCCGCCATAGGCATAGTATTCGACACCGTCGTCATTGGTAGTCAACACGCCCTGGTCGATCCAGTCCCAGATATAGCCGCCCATCAGGTTGGGTTTGGAGCGGATCAGATCCCAGTAGTCGGTCATGTTGCCGAGCGAGTTGCCCATGGCGTGGGCATATTCGCACATCACGATCGGACGGGTGATGTGCTCTGTTTCGGCCAGCGCTGCGAGCTGCGCGACCGAAGAATACATGCGGCTGATGCAATCAACACACGGCGGATCGTTCGGGTTGGCCAGCAGCGGCTGTTTCTGCCCGCCGACCAACGGGAATTCCGGGTCGTAGCCCGGCAGGTTCGGATCGCCCTGCGCACCTTCGTAATGAATAAAGCGGGTCGGATCATAGTCTTTAACCCATCCGGCGGCCGCCGCATGAATCGGACCATAGCCGGTTTCGTTGCCGAGCGACCACGAAACGATAGACGGATGGTTTTTGTCGCGCTCGACCATACGGATAACACGGTCGTTGACGGCATAGTGCCACGACGCGCGGTTCACGAGCTGGCCGCGCACATCGTGCGATTCAATATTCGCCTCATCCATCACATAGAGGCCGTACTCGTCGCACAGGTCGTAGAAGTATGGATCGTTCGGATAGTGCGACGTGCGCACGGCATTAAAGCTAAACTGCTTCATCAGTTCCACATCGCGGCGCAGATCTTCACGGGTCAGCGCCTTGCCTTCGATGCGATCATGGTCATGGCGGTTTACGCCCATCATTTTGACCGGCACACCGTTAACCAGCACTTCGGCCTTGTCGCTGATTGTGATGGTGCGGAAACCGACCTTGCAACTGCGCGCCTCCCGGAGATTGCCCTTTCCGTCGGTCACCTTGAAGACGAGCGTGTACAGGTACGGATCTTCCGCCGACCAGTTCCGCACATTGGAAACATGGGCCTCGAGCATCGCAAACTTGACGTTGTCGCGCTGCGGATATTTTTCGTTCAGGATTTTATGCAGGCCGTGGGTCATCGGCTTACCGAGCACCGGCTGGCCCTTGGCGTCGTAAAGCTGCGCGGAGAGGTTCCAGCCCTTGGAATTGTTGAGTGCGTCGGAGAGAATGCGCGGACGAATCTGCAGATGACCGTCGGCGGACGCCTTCACAAAGAAATCGTTCAGCGCAATTTTCGGCTGCGCCAGCAGCAGCACTTCGCGGTGAATACCGCTCAGCCGCCACATATCCTGGTCTTCCAGATAGGAGCCGTCCGACCAGCGGAACGCCTGCACCGCCAGGCGGTTTTTGCCCGGCTTCACGACAGCGGTCACATCAAACTCCGCCGGCAGACGCGAGCCCTGGCTGTAGCCGACCAGCTCGCCGTTCACCCACACATAGAAGGCCGACGACACGCCGCCGAAGTGCAGAATAATCCGCTGATCGCGCCAATCTCCGGGAACCTCAAAATCGCGGATGTAGGAGCCGACCGGATTGGTCCGATCAATGAACGGCTCGTTGGCCGTGAACGGATATTTAGCGTTGGTGTAGATCGGCTGGCCGTGGCCTTTCAGCTCCCAGTTCGACGGCACCGGAATGGTGTCCCAACCCGAGGCATCAAAACCGGCCCGATAAAAACCGGTCGGACGCTCTTTGGAATCGGCGGTATAGTTAAACATCCACTCGCCGTTGAGCGAAACCATCCGCGCTTTGGACCGATCACCGGCCAGCGCGTCTTTTTCACTTTTATAGGAATAAGATGTCGCACGCGTGGACAGCTTGCCCTTTTCGATCATGCGCTCGTTTTCCCAGTCGTTCTGAAACGCCTGTACCGACAGCACAGCTCCCAACGTCAAAATGGTTAATCCCCGCTTCATCATGTTCGTCTCCATTTGTTCTATTTAATCGAAATTTCGTCGATATACATTCCGCCCTGCCCGAGGCTCGTAATCCGAATTGTGTTGGCGCCACGGCCAATTTGGAACGGGACACTGACGGTTTTCCAGTCCGATCCCCAGTTCTTTGCATTCGGCAGCATCAGCTGTTCCGCGACCACGTTGCCGTTCACCGTCACCTTCACGGCCTGCCCGGGCTTATTGGGACGCTTGCCGCTGTAGCGGATCGTCAGGATTGCCGGCCCGGCCGAGCCGTCATTTTCCTGATACCATTCAATAAACCCGTTCCGGGACTGGCCGAAATCGACATAGCCCTTGCCACGGAATCCTTTGCCGCCCTTCTTGATCTTTGCTCCTTTAAGCGCGGCATCCTCCGCCTGCTCGCTACCGGGATTCGAAGCAACCGGATTCGCTCCCGCCCCGCTGTCCCAGACAAAGCCCTCGTCCAGCGCAAAGCGCTCCTCCAAAGTCTGGAACGGCTTGCCGTCAACGACGACCAGCGCTTTCACCGTGGTTCCAAGCGGCACGGCAAAGGCACCCGTATAAGGGGCGGATTGCATTGTCGGATTTGAGCCATTCACCGTGTAGAACACTTCGACATTTAACTGCGGGGCGTCGCCTCTCAAGGCCAGCACCTGCGTGTCGATGCTGACCTTGTTCGACGTCACCTGTTTCTTCTCGCCGAGGATGCAGCTGGCGACCAACGCGATGTCGTCCGCTTCACCGGTCGATTCCACATAGGCGCGGGTCAGGCCGTAGAAGGCAATGCGGCTTTCCGCCTCATAGTGCGTCTCAACATCGATCGGGCTGCCGTTGTCCAGCGCACGAATGCGGGCAGGACCAATCACTTTGAAGAAGGTGCGGGTTTCGCCGTGCGGGTACATCTCGCCTTTTTCGTCCGTGGTCGTCACGCGAACCTGCACCAGATCTTTGCCGGCATCGGCCAGCGGCTTGCCGTCAACCGACAGCGCAATCTTTGCCGGCACATCGGCCGTGCGAACAATCTCTTCTGCAAGTGTACGTCCGGCTTTTGAGCCAACCGCTTTCAGTTCACCCGACGTCCATGGAACCATCCACTGACACTGCATTTCGTCCCATTTCCGGCCCGGTGTTTTTTTACCCAGCGACTTTCCGTTCAGAAAAAGTTCAACCACAGAACAGTTGGAATAAACCCAAACCGGAATCAACGTTCCCTCTTTCAGCGTCGGATGCGTCCAGTGCGGAAGAATGTGCACCATCGGCGCATCGGTCCACTGGCTCTGGTAGAGGTAGTAGAGATCTTTCTCAAAGTTGGCCAGGTCAATGGCGCCGCCCATGAAGGCCTTGAACGGCCAGCCGCCGTGCACATAGCTCGCTTCGCCGATGTAATCATAGCCCGTCCAGCGGAATGACCCCGCATGGTTCGGAATGTCGCGAATCTGCTCAATGTTCTGACGCGAGTTCAACCGAACCGTTGCATTGTCATAGCTGGAGTTGAACACCTGCTTGCGGTGGCCCCGATCTTCGTTGCGAACCCAGTCATGCGTAAACACTTCGCTTTCGGTCAGGTCAGGTGTTTCATAGACTTTGGGTTTCAGGCCGTCGCGATACCAGGTTTTGGTGCGATAGTAGCCGCGCACCTGCCACGTGTGCGTATTTTCAGTTCCAATAAACACACGGTCTTTTTTCAGATGGTCAAAAAAGCCTTTTTGCTCACTGTGGCCGTTCACACCGAACACATCCATCCACTGCGAGCCGGAGTGGCCGGACGTCACCGGGCGCGTCGGGTCCAGTTCATGGCAGACCTCCACCAGCTCCTTGCCGACCGGCCCGCCGGTCTCGTTGCCGACGCTCCAGATCACAACCGAAGGATGGTTGCGATCGCGCTTGATCCAGTCGCTCAGATCACGCTTCCACCATTCGTTGAAGTGATAACGACCGTAATCGTGCGCGGCCTTCTTTTTCCATCCATCAAAAATTTCATCCATCACCAGCATGCCGACTTCGTCGCAGATGTCGTAAAAAATCGGCGTCTGCGGATTGTGCGAAGTACGGATCGCGTTGCACCCCATCGCCTTCAGCTGCTTGATGCGGAAGCGCAGAATTTTATCCGGCACCGCCGCGCCCAGCGCGCCGGCATCCTGGTGGTTGCAGACGCCCTGCAGCTTCACGTTCTTTCCGTTCAGCCACATGCCGCTTTCCGGCTTCCATTCAATATCGCGAAAACCGAAGCGGGTGATCGCTGTATCTGCGGTTTTCCCCGCAAACTTCAGCTTCACGACCGCCTGATAGAGATTGGGGGAATCAACATCCCAAAGAAGCGGCGAGGAAACTTTCAATTTAAAACTGGAAACCTGAACTTCGTCCGGAGTGGCTTTGATGCGTTTCTTCTGCTTCCCGACAACCTTTCCGTCCGGATCGACAATGAACACCTCTGCATCGACACTCTTTACCTTGCCGGTGGTGTTGCGGATTTCCGCATCGAGTTCAACTGAGTCCCCGTCGGTGCGGACAAAAACCCCGTCACTCGGAATATGGACCTTCTGCTTCACATCCAGCCAGGTGTGGGCATAGATGCCGCTGCCGGTGTACCAGCGTGCGGCGGGCTGCTTTTCGTTATCCACCCGCACTGCAATCGTAACCGAGTCGGAAGATGCAACCACATCGCTGATATCATAGGTGAACGAACTCCAGCCATACGGGCGCGTCCCAAGCTCTTGGCCATTGGCATACACGGTGCTATTCATAAAGACGCCGTCAAAGGCAATCTCCACATGCTGTCCCTTCATCGCCGGAGAGATCGGAATCGTCTTACGGTACCAGCCGATCCCGGCCGGCAGATACCCGGCCGTTCCGCCCATCGGGTTGGACTTGCGGTATTCGCCCTCGATGCTCCAGTCATGTGGAACATCCAGCGTGCGCCAGCTGCCATCGTCGAAGGCAATCGCCTCCGCCCCGGCCGGGTCGCCCAACTGAAACTTCCATCCCTCATCAAAACTCGTGCGTTCCGCCTGCGTCAGGCAGGCCGCAGACAGCAAAGTAACCAACAGCTTTTTCAATGTACTCTCCTCGTATGAATTATTTGGCGGGAATCAGTCCTTTGAACAGATTCTTGGACGCATAAATTTTATAGTCTTTGATTTTTCCGGGGTTCGGTCCGTTGCGCGGCAGATAGCGCAGCGAGCGGAATTCCTTCACTGCGCCGAGATCGAGCACGATCTGATGCGGATGCTGCCGCATCTCACCGCCTTTATACTGCGTGTGCCAGAAGGTCACCGGCTGGTTGTCGATAATGTTACTGGCCGACGACGGCTCGGCAACAATCTCCTCGCTGTCGGCATAAATCACCTGCCAGCCGTCGCGGTCCAGCCACTTGTCGTTCGCATCAATCAGATGGATTTCAGCAACGGTCGCGTGGCGATCGAGCGCCTGCGACGAGAGCGACTCCAAACAGACATAGCGTGCCTTGATGGTTTTACCGAAATCGACAAACTGGGCCGCATCGCCGTCCGCAAAGGCCCCCGCTGAGACCACCGGAGCATTGGCGAGGTCAATGGTTTCACCGGGCTTGCGGTTGTAGCTCACATTCGCATCAATCTTCAGGCCATACTTGATTTCTGTGACGCCAATGATGGTCGTGTGTCCGGTCGGCTCGATATCCATCACGACGACTTCATTGGCGCCCTCTTTCATCCAGCAGCCCGGCATGTAGAGCGTGTACTGCGGACCGAGGTCCCAGAAGCGGCCGAGATTGATGCCGTTCACCCAGACCATGCACTTGCCCCACCCGGTCATGTCGAGCAGCGTGTCGCCGACTTCATCAACGCTGAAGGTGCCGCGGTAGAACACCGGTAGCGTGGACGGCTTGGCCGGGCCATCGCTGAATTTAAGCGAAGCGATATCAGTCAGTTCCAGCGGAAACGTGTGAATGGTCCAGCCGAGAACCGACTTGCCGGCGAGCGTCACATCGCCGAGGCCCTTGCGGTCTTTCATCATTTCGCGCGAATAGTTGAGATGGCCCATGTTTTCCAGCAGCACCTGAAGCTCAACCTTGCCGGCCGGCAACGCCAGCTCGAAGGAACTCTGTTTCAGGCGGCGGTCGAGCGTGGCGACGCGCTTGCCGTTGACGATGACGATGGCACGGTCCTTGAGCGCGCTGAATGCGAGCTTCTGTTTTCCAGCCTCTGGAACATCAAGGGTAGTGCTGTAGAGCGCCAGTCCCTGATAGGCATCCATTGCCTCCATGTGCGGGGCCTTGTCGGCTTTAAACGGCTCGCGCATCAGCTGTTCAAACGATGCGGTCTGCTTCAGCTCAAAAGCCGGAACTTCGATACGCTTGATCTGTTCCGGCGGCTCGGGAAGCTTAACATCGGCCGGTAGATATTTTTTGATGGTGTTTTTAAACGTATAGAATTTTTCGGTGATGCGGCCGGTTTCGTCCATCGGCGAATCATAGTCATAGCTGGTGGTGTCCGCGCTGTACTGCCCCGACGACCAGTTGGCGCCGGAATTGAAGCCGAAGTTGCTGCCGCCATGCAGCATGTAGACGTTGAACGAGACGCCGTTGCCGAGCATCCAGTCAATTTCCTTGATGAACGGCGCCAGTGCTTTGGTGTGGTGCTTGGAGCCCCAGTGGTCGAACCAGCCCACCCAGTATTCGCCGCACATTCTCGGCATGCCCGGATATTCCTTGTCGAAGAAGGCGAACGCCTTGTCGGCGCTGCCGCCAAAGTTCATCGTGGTATACACGCCGTCAATGTGCGCGATGCCAATGGTCTTTTTCTTCGGCCAGTCGCAACGGATAAACATGCAGTCGAAGCCGGCATTAACCAGCTGGTCGTAGATCGCCTTGTTATAAGCCATGTCGTCCTTGTTGCCAGGACGCCCGAACTGCCCGTATTCATTTTCAACCTGCACCTGAATAATCGGACCGCCGCGGGTTACCTGCAGGTCCTTCAGCTGCTCGCCAACCGCCTTCATGTAGCGGGCCGAGGCCTTGAGAAACTTGGGATCGTTGGTGCGAATCTGCATCTCCGGATCTTTCAGCAGCCACGGCGGAAGTCCGCCCAGATCCCATTCGGAGCAGACATATGGGCCAGGCCGAACGATCAGCCACATGCCCTCTTCCTGACAGGCCCGTGCAAATGCGGCAATGTCGAGATTGCCGGAAAAATCAAACTCGCCCGGTTTCTTCTCGTGGGCGTTCCAGAAAACGTAGGTGCCGATGCAGTTGAAGCCCATGGCTTTCGCTTTGCGGATGCGGTCCTTCCAGTAGGCACGCGGCACGCGCGGATAGTGGATCGACCCGGAAATGATGACTGCGGGCTTGCCGTCAAAGGTAAAATCAGCATCGGCCTCGCCAAACACCGGCTGCTTTTCACCGACCGGATTCGGCTCCGGCGGCAGCGGCAGTGTTTTAGATAAGGCACTGCCGGAAAAAGCAGCAACAACCAACAACACAAAGAATGTTCTTTTCATATTCAGCTCCCTTTAAACCACGGAATACACAGAACACACGGAACAGGACCGATGCTGATTCGTTTCAGTGTATTCTGTGGTTAAACCCCGCTATTCGCCTTTAAACTGTGTCTGCCCGAAGGTGAAGATATCGGAATGGGTGCGGGCCTTTTTCATGATCCCCAGAATCTGCTCCACCACTTCCGGATGTTCACCGGCAACATTTTTCTGCTCGCCGGGATCAACCGTTACATCGAACAGCTTCATCGGAGCGTTGGGATCTTTAAGCACGTTGTAGCGAACGCCTTTCCATTTGCCCATGCGCACCGCAATGCGACCGCCGCGCTCGTGGAATTCCCAGTACAGATATTTGTGCTTCGGCTGATCGCCTTTGCCCAGCAACGCCGGAACCATGGAGATTCCGTCGGAGTCTTCCGGAACCGAAACACCGGCCAGCTCGTTGAAGGTTGGAACCATATCCCAGAAAGCGGAAATGTGATCCGACTCGGAACCGGCAGCAATTTTACCCGGCCAGCAGGCAATCATCGGCACATGCACGCCGCCGTCGAACAGGTCGCGTTTATGGCCACGGAACGGACCGTTGCTGTTGAAAAATTTGGGATCGGCTCCGCCCTCCTGATGCGCGCCGTTGTCGGACGTGAAGATAATCAGCGTTTTGTCGGCGATGCCGAGCTCTTCAACTTTAGCGACAATTTCGCCGACCTGATCGTCGAGCAACGTAATCATCGCAGCGAAGGCCGCGCGCGGCTCGGGGGCAGACTGATAGCGACCGAGGCGCAGCTCGGGACCGGCGTCAAGACCCTTGAACGGCTTGGGCTCTTCAAACTTGCCGCTGAACATCTTCATGTATTTTTCCGGCGCGGCCAGCTCGGCGTGCGGAATGATGGAAGCGACGTAGGCAAAGAACGGCTTGTCCTTGTTGTCCTCAATAAACTTGATGGTGCGCTCATGAATCAGCGTCGGGCCATAGGTTCCCTTGGCGGTGCCGGCATTGCCTTCGAGGATCACCTTCTGGTCGTTGTCCCAGAGATGGAACGGATAGTAGTGGTGACCAAGGCGCTGGCAGTTGTAGCCGTAAAACACATCAAAGCCTTTTTTAAGCGGCTCGCCCTCGGATCCCGGGAAACCGAGGCCCCACTTGCCAAACGCACCGCTAACATATCCGGCCTCTTTCAGCATTTCAGGAATCAATGTCACGTCAGCCGGAATCGGATGCTGGCCTTCCGGCATAATTTCCTTATTGCCGCGCACGAAGGTATGGCCGGTGTGCTGGCCGGTCATCAGCGCCGAACGCGACGGCGCGCAGACCGTGCTGCCGGAATAGTGCTGCGTAAAGAACATGCCCTTGGCCTTGAGCGCATCAATGTTCGGCGTCTGAAAATGCTCCTGCCCCAGGCAGCTCAGATCGCCATAGCCGAGGTCGTCGGCCAGGATATAAATAATGTTCGGTTTCTCGACTGCGGCTCCCGCCGCCACTGCCAGCCCGCAACAGGCCGCCGCCAACACCTTTGTAAACTTCATCCTTCGCATCCTTTCTCTATCTAAAAACGAATATTATTCCAGCATCCGACACTGGTGATACCATTCCTACACTTCTTAAACCCCGCCTCAGTCTTCAAAATGACACGCGACAGGTTTCAATATTACACGACCTGCCTGCTCTCCTAAACTGCAAACACAACATGATAATGATTAAACACCAACCTCCGGCAAAAAACAGCTACCCAAAGAGCTAGTGTTCAGGCTATCGCATTCCGGTTGCGGACTTCAGTTCCGCCAGTTTGCGGGCCATCGATTTGGCCTTTTCCGGATGCTGATCAATGAGGTTGTTTGCTTCGGAAGGATCGTCCTGCAGGTTAAACAGGGCGGCGGGTTTGACCCCGAGGCGGGAAACTTTCTGTTTGGTCATGTACTTCCATTGCCCCTGCCGCAAGCCAAGCCCGAAGGACTCCTCAATCACCACCGCATGGCCCACGGGGTCTTCCCCGACAAAGGCCTGCAGGATATTGCGACTGTCACGAGCCGCCCCGGCGGGAACCTCAACATCCAGCAGATCCGCAAAGGAGGCAATGAAGTCAATCTGGTTGACCAATGCGCCGGAGACGCCCGGCTTAATGCGGGCCGGCCAGCGGACAATAAACGGGACGCGGGTGCCGCCTTCAAAGATCTGGTATTTGCCGCCGCGGTAGATGCCGGAACCATCGTGCCCCTGGTCCACTTCCTCCATCGTCGTCTTCACAACCGTTCCGTCATCGTACCCATCGTCGTAGACGGGACCGTTGTCGCTGGAAAAGATCACGATCGTATTTTCTTCCAATCCATATTTTCTGAGCGTTTTCATGATTTCACCGGTGGCCCAGTCGAACTCGACCATGGCGTCGCCACGGTAGCCGAGTTTGGTTTTTCCGCGGAAGCGCGGGTTGGGCGCGCGCGGCACATGAATGCACTGCGATGCAAAGTAGAGGAAGAACGGCTGCTCTTTGTTGTCGGCAATGAATGCTTTGGCTTGTTTCACAAATTCGTCGGTCATGGTTTCATCGTCCCACAGGGCGGATTTACCGCCGGCCATGAAGCCGATGCGGCCGATACCGTTGATGACGCTGTTGTTGTGGCCGTGCGTGCTCTGATAGTAGGTCATGGCCGCCTTGTTATACCGTGCATTGGGATACGACGTGCTGCCCGGCCGATCCACCGCTTTCTTACTATTCCCGACAAACAGCGGATCGTTCGGATCCAGATTCACCACCCGATGACCGTCCAGATACACGCACGGAACACGGTCGTTGGTGGACGGCAGCAGAAAGGAGCGGTCGAAGCCGATTTCAAGCGGTCCGGGTTTTACATCCCCGTTCCAATCGACCGGAACGCCCTTCTGCCCGATCCCAAGGTGCCACTTGCCGACGACGCCGGTGGTGTAGCCCGCCTGCTTGAACAGTTTAGGAAGCGTCAAGATATTAGTCGGAATACAGAGCGGCGCATTCGGCGGCAGAATGTTCACTTTGGAGCGGAACCCGTGAATGCCGGTCAGCATGGAATAGCGCGACGGCGTACAGGTGGCGGCGGAACAGTGGCCATCGGTGAATCGAAGCCCCCCTTTGGCCAGGCGGTCAATATTCGGCGTCGGGATCATTTTCGATCCATAGACTCCAACATCGCCGAAGCCGACGTCGTCGCCATAGATGATCACCACATTCGGCCGAACGGTCGCCGTCGCAACCATGGCTCCACCGCAAACCGCCGCAATCAACAGTTGTTTTATGTTCATCATTATTCGCTCTCCAGTTTAATTGCTGCTGTTTCAAGTCCTTCTGATTTTGCCGACAGACGAATGGTTCCCGGAACGTTCTTTTCGGACTGAACGATGACCAGGCAGAGGCCGTTGAACGCTTTGCGCTTGCTGGCCTGGAACGGTTCATGGCTGGCCGGGTTTCCGTTGCCGACCGCCACAATTTTGCCCGGCCCCTCAATGCTGAACTCCACCTCATTGTGGGTGCGCGGAACCTGCAGGCCGTCCTTATCGGAAATCTGCACGGTAATGAACGAAAGGTCGCGCCCGTCGGCAGAAATGACAGAACGGTCGGCCGACAAGTCGACCTTCGCGGCCGCGCCGGTGGTTTTCATCACCTCTTCCGCCCATTTTTTTTCGTCTTTATAGGCAACCACTTTGAGTTCGCCCGGCTCATAAACCACATCGTCCCAGCGCAAGCGGTATTCATACGGCCCTTTCTTTTTGCGGCCCAGCGATTTGCCGTTCAGGAACAGCTCCGCTTCGTCACCAGAGGTATAGACGTGCACCGGCGTCACCTTGCCGACGCGCTCCGGCCAGTTCCAATGCGGCAGGATGTGCGCCATCGGCAGCTCGGGCCGCCAGCGCGCCTGATAAATGAAGAAGCGGTCTTTCTTGAAGCCGCACAGATCGAGAATACCGAAATAGGAGCTGCGCGCCGGCACCGTTCCGCCCAGCGCCTTCATCTGCTCTTCCATCTCCTTGCGTTTTTGGGGATCGGAAAAATTCAGCAGGTTGGTTTTGTCGTCGTTGTAAGGAGTCGGTTCGCCAAGGTAGTCAAAGCCGGTCCAGACAAACTCTCCGAAGACATACGGCAGTTTATCCTGCGCGGTAAATTCGACATCCGGATTGTTGGCCCACGGCGGCGCGGTCAGGTCGTAGGAGCTGACCTGAAAGTCGCCGCCCACGCCCATTTTTTTATTATTGGACACGGGGAAAAAGTATTCGCCGCGCGAGCTGACCGTCGAAGCGGTTTCGCTGCCGTAGAGCGGCTGGTCCGGGTTGGCCGCACGGAACTTTCCATAGAGGTGCGGCTTATAGTTGTAGCCAAACAGATCCATCGTTTTCTGAAAGCCGTTCCAGCCAGCCTGCCCGTTATTACAACCGATCGAAACCGGACGGGTTGGATCAAGCTCGTGGACAATGTCGGTCAGCATTTGGGAAATCTTGAACCCGGGATCATTCTTTTCCCACTGCTCGCGCACTTCGTTGCCGGTGCTCCACATGACCACCGACGGATGGTTGCGGTCGCGCTTGATCATCGCCACCAGATCCTTTTCGTGCCACTCCTCAAAAAAATGCTGATAGTCGTTGGGCGTCTTGCCGGTTTTCCAGCAGTCGAATGCTTCCACCTGCAGCAGAATGCCGCGCCGGTCGCACAGGTCGAGCAGTTCGGGCGTCGGCGGGTTGTGCGAGGTGCGGATGGCGTTGCAGCCCATCTCCTGCAGGATCTCCACCTGACGTTCGAGCGCACGCAGGTTCATCGCCGAACCCAGCGGACCGAGATCGTGATGCATGCAGACCCCGTTCATCTTCACGACCCGCCCGTTCAGCAGGAACCCGCGATCGGCGGTGTACTCAATCGTCCGGAATCCGAAGGTGTTTTCGACGACATCCACCACTTTTCCGTTTTCAGAGACGATGGTTTTCAACACATACAGGTTCGGCGTATCGAGGTCCCACAGACGGGAATTTGAAACGTTGATCGAACAACTCTTTCCTTTGCCCTGTGCAATGACCTTGTCTGATCTAAGCTCACGGATTTCATGCAATACCATTACAGCGGCCCCATCCTGCGTTGCAGGCGGGACGCCTGCGGTACGGTCCTTTGTATCGCAGGCGTCTCGCCTGCTCCCCGCACCGCACAGCTCTGTTTCCACCAGAACCGTAGCTTTGTCTTTTTTGATCTCCGGCGTAGTGATGCTAACGCCCCAGTGGGCGATGTGGACTGGCGCGGTTTTGACGAGCCGGACATTGCGGTAGATGCCGGCACCGGGATACCACCGCGAAGACAACCCTTTGTTGTCGAGCCGCACCGCCACCGTATTTTCTCCGCCAAAGTTAATGTGATCCGTCAGCTCAATGCGAAACGAGCTGTACCCATAGGGCCACTCACCAGCGTACTGGCCGTTGATGTACACTTTGGAGCGGCTCATTGCGCCGTCAAAATCGACGAACACCTTTTGTCCTTTGTCGGACGCCGGAACGGTGAAGTTTTTGCGGTACCAGCCGATGCCCTCATATGGAAGTTTGCCGGTGCGGCCCGGCAGCTCCATCCGAAACGGCCCTTCAATCGCCCAGTCGTGCGGAAGGCGCAGCGCGCGCCAGCCGGAATCGTCCAGCTCCACGGCTTCCAGATTTTGCGGCTCGGCTTTCTGCGACCCATCGGGCATCGCACCGAAACGGGCAAAGCGCCAGCCTTCATTAAAATCCGTCACTTCGCGTGCTGTCGCGACGCCCGCAACCGCCATCCAGACCATCCAGACCATCCATTTTTTCATCACTCAATCCTCAGATTGTAGGGCGGGAATGGTTAACAACCTTCCCGCCGAGCGGCTGGAAGGTCTCGTTCCTCAACCGTTCCAGCCCTACAATTATTTAGTTTCACTCGCATTCAGCCGTTCTACAGGGTCGGCTCACCGCTCAGATATCCCAGCGACTCCAAAAAACGATCCATCTCGACCACGGTTTTAGTGAAATTCTGTTTTCCCTTGCTGTAGTTAAAAAATCCGTGCCCTGCGCCCTTATACAGATGCAGGTCGCAGCGCCGACCCTTTTTCTCCATGCGGCGCTTGTATTCCTCGGCGGTTGCAACGGAAATGAGATGATCTTGGGTGCCGAGAAAAACAACCGTCGGCGACGTCTTTTTGCTGATGTTGTGCATCGGGGAAATTTCTTCCCAGTAGGCTTTGACGCTTTTATGCCCCCATCCGCCGGGGCCATTGTCAAAGACCGGATTAAACAGCACCAGCGCATCGGGACGGCAGCTGACCTTGCGGTTCTCACCCTTTCCCTCAAATCCGTCGACCGTTGCGGTGGAGGCCGCCACGTGTCCGCCGGCCGATCCGCCGCCGGCAGCAAGTTTGTCCGGGTCGATGCCGAGCTCATCGGCATGTTCACGAACCCAGCGAACCGCCGACTTACCGTCCATCACACACTCGCGCGGTGTCGTTTTATTACGGGACTTCACGCGGTATTCGGCCGAGATGGCCACCATACCGCGCGAGGCGAGATAGTCGCAATGACGGTAAAACTGGCTCGGTGAGCCGCCGACCCAGCCGCCGCCAAAGAAAAAGACGATCGCCGGGCGTTTATCAGAAGCCTGATGCCCCTCGGGGTTGAAAATGTGCAGCTTGAGTTCTGCATCGCCGGCCGTTTTGTACACCACGCTTTCGTCCGGCGCAGCCTTTCCTTTGTCAGAGCTCGCGCCGGCACCCTCTTTTGCATACACCTTGACGCCTTTGAGGTGGAAAAACTGCGGCTTGGCATTCACGGTGCCGATTTTTACATAGCGGGCATGCTTCGGCGTTTTAAGATCGATCAGCCAGCGCTTTTGCGGCTTGGCGTTTTTATAGACCTGCTCCCAGTTGTAGCCATCCGACGAAACCCAGACATGCAGGTTCTTGATGCGGTTCCAGTGCCCATCGGTGCGGTTCAGAATCTCAACCCCAATCACCGGCTGCTCTTTTTTGAGGTCAATCATCACCCACGGCTCTTTTTCACCCGCCGTATGGAACGATTGAATTCCCTCCATGGTCGTCAGTAGCGTGTGGTTGTGCGGCACGCCCCACTTTTCAGAGAGCGAGCTGTGCGTCGCGACGCCGTCTTTAGAAATCCATTTCCAATCCCTGGAAACGTTCGACGGAGCCTGCGTTGTCTTCGTCTGGACCGCACCGTTCACGCCGGACATTTCGCGCGCGGCATCCACATTAAACATTTTTCCGGGGAACGACTTGTCCCACAGCGGGCTCGGATCGTGCGATTCATTCATCATTCGGCGGATCTGCTCGACCACCTCAGGATTCTGATCCGCCAGATTGGTCTGTTCGCTTTCGTCTTTCGTAAGGTCGTAGAGCTCAATCGTCTGGCCCTCGCGGCGGTCAACCACCACGCCCTTCCAGTTGCCCATCCGCACCGCCTGGTTCGGCTTGCGCTCATACAGCTCCCAATAGAGATAGTCGTGCTCTTTCTGCCTTTTGCCCAGCAGCGTCGGTAGCATGGAGATGCCATCTGTTTCACCCTGCATCGGCTCACCGGTCAGCTCGGACAGCGTCGGCAGCATGTCCCAGAATGCAGACAGGTGATCGCTGACCTGGCCCGGCTTAATGGTTCCCGGCCAGACAGCGAATGACAGCGAGCGCACGCCGCCCTCATACATACTGCGCTTGATGCCGCGCAGCTCGCCGGACGTGTTGAAAAACTTTTCGCTGTCCTGCTCGCCGTGCGCGCCGTTGTCGCTGCTGAAAAAAATCAGCGTGTTTTCATCGATCCCGAGTTCTTCGAGACGGCGCAGCAGGATGCCGACATCGCGGTCCATGCGGGAAGTCATTGCGGCGTGCTTCTTAAATTTATCGGGCCAGTCCTTGTCGGCATACTGAGCCAGTTCCGGCACCTGATATTTTGTGTGCGGAATGGTGTAGGCCAGATAAAGGAAGAATGGGCTCTCCTTATTGTCGGATACAAACTTGAGCGCCTCTTCAGTCATCAGGTCGTGACTGTAGACCTTACCGCCGAGCTGCACCTTTTCTTCGTTGCGCCACAGGAACTGAGGATAATAGTTGTGCGCCTTGCGCTGGTCACAGTAACCGAAGAAATAATCAAACCCCTGCTTGGTGGGGAACCCGTAGTTCAGGGTTCCGTTCGGCGCTTCGCCTCCTAGTCCCCACTTGCCGATGCAGGCCGTTGTGTAGCCCGCGCGTTTCATCAGCTTCGCAAGCGTTTCCGAATCGGCTGGAATCGGCGTCTGACCGTTGGGATAGCCCGGGCTGTTGGAGCGAATATAACTGTGTCCCGGATGTTTCCCGGTCATCAGCGAACAGCGCGACGGAGCACAAACCGCACTGCCGCAATAGTGATCCGTAAACTGCATGCCTTTTTTGACCAGTGCATCGAGCTCCGGCGTCTGAATCATTTCCTGACCGTTATATCCCACCTCGCCGTAGCCGAGATCGTCACACAGAATATAAATTACATTCGGGGAGCCTGCATGCACACAAGCCGCTACAAACAAAAATAAACAAATTCGCTTCAACATTTCAGTCCCCTTTAGTCAATCGGCGCACTGCCCCACCAGTCGGCATTGGGCTTCCAGTCGACCTTCAAATAGTTCGCATGATTCTTTTCGAGGCTCTGCTGTTTCTTCGTGCGGGCCTTTTCCAGTTTCTTCTCAAACCGTTCCTGTGAAAAACGCGGATCCGGCTTCGGCATGATCGCACCGGTTTCGGCCATCCAGGCCTCGAGCTTTTTCTTCAGCCCGGCCACGACCTCCGGATTTTCCGCGGCGAGATCGGTCTGCTCGCCAATGTCGTTTGCCACGTTGTAGAGCTCCATCCGCTGGTCTTCGTGATAGAAAATCAGTTTCCAATGTCTGGAACGAATGATGGATGACGGCTCGCCGCCCTGGTTGCCGTAGTGCGGGTAATGCCAGAACAGGTCGCGGTCTTCGAGCTCTCCGCCCTTCAGCACAGGAACCAGGCTGACGCCGTCCTGATGCTGCTCCGGCATCTGTTCCAGGCCCGCCAGTTCAAGGAGGGTCGGGAAAAAGTCCATTCCAATGCCTGGAACTGTGGTGGTGGAGCCCGGCGCGGTCATTCCCGGCACACGAACGTAGAACGGCACGCGGATTCCGCCCTCCCACTGGCGCCCCTTGCCGCCGCGATACGGCAGCAGGCTGGTAGAAAAGGCATCGCCCGACGACACGCCGCCGTTGTCCGCCGTAAAGATGACGACGGTGTTCTGATCCAGTCCGGTTTCTTTGAGCTTATCAAGCATAATACCGACGGCGTCATCGAGGGTTTCCATCATGCCGCCATAGATTGGATGATCCTGCACCTGCCGCACCGGCAGACGGCGATCGAACTTAAAACGTGCCCCTTCATGATCAAGCGCCCGCGCCTTGTCGCGGTATTTATTGAAGAGTTCTTCCGTCGTCTGAACCGGACCGTGGACGGCATAGAATGAAAGGTAGGCGAGGAACGGTTTGTCTTTAGACGACTCAATGAACGCGGCGGTTTCGCGGGCGAGGCGCAGGGTAAGCGATTCGCCGGCGGGGCCGTTTTCGAGCTTGGGATTGATCCACGGCGCGAAGTAACCGCCCTTCGGCGAACCGGGCTCCCAGCCGCCTTTGTTGATGTCGAAGCCGTGGTCTTCCGGCCACGAGCCTTCGTCGCCGATGTGCCACTTGCCGGCAAAAAAGGTGGTGTAGCCGCCGGCGCGCAGCGCCTCGGCGAGCGTGGTATCCGCCGCCGGCAGGCTGTGGACATATTCTGCATTCAGCACGGGATCGCCTTTATTCCAGGCCATACCGGACTTGTCGCCGATCCACTGCGTGATGCCATGGCGCGAGGGCGTAGTTCCGAGCAGGATGCTGGCGCGCGACGGACTGCAAACCTGGCAGGCCGCGTAGCCGCTTTCGAAGCGCATTCCCGAGTTGGCCAGCCCGTCAATGTTCGGCGTTTCATAAAAGGTGCTGCCTTCCACGCCGATGTCCTGGATTCCGAGATCGTCGACAAGAATGAACAATACGTTCGGGCGGTTTGCGGCCCAAACGGTCGAAGTCACAAAGAGTGTTGCCAGAAATGCTTTCATAGAACCCTACGGAGTTGGTGTTAGCGGACGGCGGTTTCGGTTTGTTTTAATGCCCTGTTCCCGGGCCTGCTGGTTATACAGTTGCTTCAACGGCTTGTAGCCGAGGTTCGCGGCAATGGACTTAAAGGGAAAACCGCCGGCAGCCTTGAGCTGCTCTAAATAATCATTCAACACAATGCGCTGCGCAGGGTGCCACGACAGCGTTTCGAGCGCGGAATAGAACGGGTCTTTCTGCTCGCCCTGTTTTGTTTTCAGCCCGTTGATGAGAATAGGCATTCCAATGGCCGAAAAACCGGCATGCACGCAGGCCTCGGCGGCGGCTGCGGCGACCGACGAATCGGGATCGTTAACGGCCTGTTTCAGTTGGTCGGAACAGATTCCCTGACGTCCGAGCCCGTTGGCGGCCCAGAAACGGATCTCAGGATGCGGGCTTTCCAGACATTGGATAAAATATTTTTCATCGGACGGCTGCGGCATCGACGCGCGCTCGGCGACATCGTGCAGCGCGTTGAGATCATAGTTGGTTGAGCGCACCCAGTCGTAGAGCCCCTGCCCGTCGTGCGCGATTTTGGCGGTCGGCGGAAAAAAGCCGAGGTCGCGGCTTTCGCGAATATGGCTGGAAACCGCCGCGCGCATTTTGTTCAGGGTTTTAAAATGAACCGGATCGTCGGCGAGGTTATTGAGCTCGAAGGGGTCGGCGTCGAGGTCGAACAGCATTTCGGCGGGCTTGGGAGCAAACGGTTGCATCCAGTCCGGATTAGCCGGCCCCGCCTCCGGCGTGCGGTGTTTAAGCGCATAGGCATCCCAACCGAGATT
>CAZABK010000007.1:0-70169 GCA_964483355.1 uncultured Verrucomicrobiota bacterium
AACATGCCGCCACCGGCGGCCGATAATTTTGAGGAAGCCGCGTCCACCGCCATCCTCCACTTCGTCAACGAAAGCCGCGGTCGCGCCTTTGTGCTCTTTACCAATGCGCGCTTCATGAAAAAGGTGGCCGACGACCTGCGCTTTAATTTTGAAGAGGAGGGCTATGAATTTCTGGTGCAGGGTTCCGGCATGCCGCCCAAGCGCATGCTCGAAAAGTTTCGCAATCACGATGCGGGGGTGCTGTTCGGCCTCGACCGCTTCTGGATGGGCGTCGATGTGCAGGGCGAAGCGCTGAGCAACGTCATCATTACCCGCCTGCCCTTTGCGGTGCCGGACCATCCGCTGATCCAGGCGCGGTTCGAGGCGATCGAAGCGCGCGGCGGAAATTCATTCAAGGAATATTCGTTGCCCGAGGCGGTGCTGAAATTCCGCCAGGGCGTCGGTCGGTTGATCCGCAGCGGGAGCGACTTTGGAACGGTGACGATTCTCGACAGCCGCGTCCGCAACCAGTGGTATGGCCGGCTGTTTCTGGATTCGATCGAGGAGTGCCCGATTGAAGGAGTGGAAGTTCCGGAATTGAATTAAAACGCTGCGCAGGTTTTGCGCGCGTGAAAAGCTTCGGCATACCCGGAAGGTGCGCAGCATTCCATGCCGCGAATGCGCATGAGACCAAGAAACAGCTCTTCGCAGAACCAATGTTTCGCATTTTGGCTCCCGAAATATTTCATCAACGCATCCGTCTTGGCGCGCGCGGTTTCGACGGAGACGGGGACATAAAAATTGGGCGTGCCGAGGTCGCCATCATATTTCGGGACTTCATATTCCAGGATGGAATGGTTGCGAAACGTGTTCCAGGTCAGTTCGCTGATAATGCGATGATCCTGATGCAAGTCGTTGCGAAAATGGGTAAAAATCAGATCTGGACAGAACGAATCCTTCAGCATTTCAAATTCGGCTTTTATGGCCGCCCGCTCGGCCGGAAAAAAGCCGTCGCGGAATTGATGCAGCGCAACCGTTTTTTCCGACACCCGCTCAAGCCAATAGGCCGCACTCATGCGGGCTTCTTCGGCGCGGGTACGCCCGCCACTGTAAACGATCCAGCGGACTTCGAGCGGCCGTACTTTCAGCATTTCCAGCAAGGCCGCGCCGCATCCGATTTCAATGTCGTCGGCGTGCGCGCCGAGACACAGTATCCGCAGGGGGCGGCCGCCTTCCATCTGGGGAATCCATCCGAGCATCACCGTTTCCCCGCTTAATCCGGCAGGTCACGCACCCACGGCGCGTGGCCCGAGTCGTAGAGATCGTCGAGCATCTGCTTTTCCTTGAAGGTATCCATGCAGCCCCAGAAGCCGGGGTATTTATGGGCGTGGAGTTTGGATTCGGCAATCAGCCGCTGGAAGGGTTTATCGACCAGTTCATCGCCATCGTGGATATAGTTAAAGATTTCCTGACTCAGCACAAAGTAGCCGCCGTTGACCCAAAAGTCCGCATGGGTGGTGTCCTGGATTTTTGTAACCCATCCACTGCCGCCGTTGGTTTCGACCACATGGAAACTGTGGTAGGGCTTGATGCAAAGAAAGCTGGCGACGGCGCCGTTTTCCCGGTGCTCGTCCACCAGCTCGGGAAGCGGATAGTCGGTGAGACCGTCGCTGTAGTTGGCGAGAAAGATCTCATCCCCTTCCAGATGGGGCCGTACGGCTTCAAGGCGCTGGGCAATATTGGCGTTCATGCTGGTGTCAACAAAGGTGATGCGCCAGTCGTCGATATCGCTGTGCAGCAGGTTGATGTCGCGCCCGCCGTTTTCGAGAACAAAGTCGTTAGTCAGGCTTTCATCATAATTGAGGAAATAGTTTTTAATGACGTCGGCGCGGTAGCCGAGGCAGAGGATAAAGTCGTTATAGCCGTAGCTGGCATAATATTTCATGATGTGCCAGAGCACCGGCCGGTAGCCGACGGGCACCATGGGTTTGGGAATCTGATCGGAATAGTCACGGATGCGCGTGCCCTGTCCGCCGCAAAATAAGACCACCTTCATAACAACCTCCCTTCAACAGAGTTAGCTTATCACCTCAACCGCCGGAACGGGAATCACAAACTGACCGCCCCATTCGCGTACCTGTACCATCCGTTCAACAATCTCCGCCTTGAGGTTCCAGGGCAGGATCAGCACATAGTCGGGCCGCGCCTCAGCAATCTTCTCAACCGGATAGATCGGAATGTGCGATCCTGGCAGGAACCGGCACTGCTTGTACGGATTGCGGTCGACCGTGAAATCGATGAAGTCGGTTCCGATCCCGCAATAGTTAAGCAGCGTATTGCCTTTGCCGGGCGCGCCGTAGCCGGCGACGGTTTTGCCCTGCTCTTTTGCTTCAATCAGGAATGAAAGCAACGCGCGTTTGGAGGCCTTCACCTTTTCGCCGAAGTTGCTGTAGGTTTCCATTTGATCGAGGCCGGCGTTCAACTCGCGTTCGCGCAGCTCCTTCGCCTTTTCAGAAACCGAAAGTGCGCCATTATCTTCGTGACAGGCATAGATCCGGATTGATCCGCCATGGCTTTTGAGTTCATCGACATCGAACAGCCGTAAACCGTGCCGGGCAAAAATATGTTCCGCGGCCAGCCAGGAAAAATAGCTGAAGTGTTCGTGATAGATCGTGTCGTACTGGCACTCATCGAGCAGCCGCATCAGATGCGGGAATTCAATGGTGGCGACTCCGGCGGGGTTGAGCAAAATCTGGATGCCTGCCACAAAATCGTTCAAATCCGGCACCTGCGCCAAGACGTTGTTGCCGACAATCAGGTCGGCCGACTGTCCACCGGCCGCCATCTGCCGCGCGGTTTCCACGCCGAAAAATTTTACCAGCGTCGGCACACCGATCTTTTCCGCGGCTGCGGCCACATTGGCGGCCGGCTCGATGCCGAGACACGGGATTTTTTTCTCTACAAAGTTACGCAACAGATAGCCGTCGTTGCTCGCCAGTTCCACGACAAAGCTTTCGCGGTTCAATTCCAGCCGTTCAGCAATCATCCCGGCATAGTCGGCGGCATGCTTGAGCCAGGAATCGGAGAAGGAAGAAAAATAGGCATATTCCGAAAAGAGGTCGCCAGGGCTGACATATTGGTCGATCTGTACCAGCAGGCATTGGTGACAAACCTTCACACACAGCGGATAGAATGATTCCGCCTCGTGCAGCCTTTCTGCCGGCACAAAGCTTTCGCATAGCGGCGACATGCCGAGATCGACCACCGTATGCTTCAACTCGGTGCCGCAAAAGCGGCACACCTGGTTCGGTTTTTTCATATCTTCAGAAATCACGCGCCATCCGAATAAATCATCCGCAGGCTCCAGTTTTTTTGTTGCAGCGGATTACAGCCCAGAATGCGGGCATCAGCGGATTCCGGCATCAACGGTTTGATCATAAAGCGCTCGGCGTGGCCGCAGGACGCTCCTGTATTGGAGAAACCATTACGCTCCAATGCTTCGATTCGGGATTCGCTTAAGGTTGCGCCCCAGGTCGACATGGTCCGGAATTGACCCAGGCGGATCACGGCCTCCAGCATCTTGGTGCGGATTTGCGCATCGCGCCCTTCCCAGTCCACGATATTGACCTGCCGGCGGCCGGGCGTGTTCTGCAGAATCATGTAGCCGCCAGGATCTTTATCCCCCCAGAAAACAAAACGGTAGCGGAAGCGCGGATTGCCAAAGCGCCACGAAAAGTAGGCGTTGTCGCGAACATGACGCAGGCGCTTGTCGCCGCCGGCCTCTGGCTCCAGATTGGCCATGGCCTGCGGGCGCGGTTTTCTTGAAACAGTCAGGGGGCTGTTGCTGCAGAGCACCTTTTTCTCGAGCGCCGCAAAGGCATTGGTGCACAAAACGGCTTTCAGCCGCCGGCCGGCGTTTATGCCGGCCTCCCTGGTCCCGGCCCTCATTTTTTTCAGAAGGGTCGGAGTGGGGGCATTGCCATCCGCTGATGCAGGAGCAGGAGCCCCGCGAGTCATCGATTCCTGTGACCCCAGCGGGCGCCATCCCATGGTCATTACCGACACCACATAGTTGTTTGCGTTGGGTGTAAAGCTGAGCACATGACTGAAGCCGCGAGAGCGCAGATCCTCCACGGCATAGTCGGAAAGCTCACGATACAGGCCGCGATCTCGGTGTTCCGGCACAAGGCCGGTATCCGAAAACACCGGCAGCACCACGTTTTGCGAATCGATTCCGGTCTCCCAGCAGGTTCCAAAAACCGCCCGCATACCCACCACCCGGGAGCCGGAAAGCGCCAGATAAATCAACGGCTGCTCCAGGAAGGGATTGCGCAGATATTTCCAGTCCAGAAAGGCGGGGGGAACAACCGCCGCCCGTCCGCCGAGGCATTTGTGCACCCGGCAGATTTGTCGCCAAAGGTTCGGAGTATACCGTTGTAGCTTGTAGCTCATGGACCTGTCCTTTGTTTATTCCAGCATCAGCGTCAGGTAGTCCGGAAAGGCTTGTTGCGCCGTCAGATCATTTTCAAAAACCACCCGGTCATCCGTTGCCGTTATCTCCCGGAAATGGGCAAACTTATAGGTCATGTACATCATGCGGTTGCGGTCGTTCGGAATCATCTCCGCCATCAGCCGGACTCCGGCCGCGCGGGCCTGTTTGCGGATATAATTAATGAATACTGGTCCTACGCCCCGGTTCATCACCCGGCAGGACATCAGCAGCAGCCGAATCCACCATTCCGTCTCGTTGGCCTCGACCAGCGCCAGGCCGATCTTACCATACGTTCCATACTTGTCCTCCAGCCCCGCAATCCAAAGGTGATGGCCATCCGAATGCCTGAATTCATCCAGTTGGCGGTAGGAGTAGGTATATCCGGTTGTATTCAGCTGATGAGTGCGCACGGTCAATTCTTCCGCCCGCGCCAAATCCTGTTCCTGTGCCGGAGCAATCGAGAGCCGCATATCGAGCGAAGCCAGAAACTCCTCGTGAGCACCGCTGAAAGCGTCCTCCTGCTGCTTACGTTCGATATCCGCTCGGTACATTTGACGCCGTCGGCCGGAGTCTTCCGTGACAAAGCGCGGCATCAACGCCGGGAGTTCCGGCAGCTGCCTGAGGTCGGCGGCATCAATACAAAGCACCTGAGGATGAACGGAAGCCACTTCCTCCCGCTCAAACGGCTGGTCATCGATAAAAGCCAGCGCATCGATGCCGACATTAATCGACTCGGCAATGGTCCGGATCGATGCGGATTTTGCATTCCAGTTAATTTGCGGATAGATGAAATATTCGCTCAGCCCCAACGCATCCAGTTTGGCCATTGCCAGGTCGTGGTCGTTGTGGGAGGCGATTGACTGCAGGATGCCGCGCCGGTCAAGAGTTTGAATCACCGCAACCGCCCCGGCGCGCAGAACAACCTCCTCGCTCTCAAGCAAAACGCCGTTCCACAGCGTATTGTCCAGGTCCCAGACCAGACACTTTATTTTATTGTTTCGGCCCATGTTTCCGCGCCTGTCGCTTGGCCATGATGTATTCCTGATAGCCATATTTGGAGATGATGATCTGCTGCATCTGGTTGCTGCCTTCGATGATCTCCAGAATCTTTGCGTCGCGCAGATAACGCGCCACCGGATATTCATCGGAACAGCCGTTCGCGCCATGAATCTGCACCGCGTCCAGCGCCGCCTTGAGCGCCGCGCGGGAGGTGAAATATTTTGCAATCGACGTCTCCATGATCAGGGAAGGATCGCCGCGATCCTTAAGCGCCGCCGCGTGATAGCACATCAAACGCGCCGCCTTGGTCTGCACCATCATGTCCGCAATCATTTCCTGAATCAGCTGATGGCTTTTGAGGAAGGCGCCAAACTGTTTGCGTTTGCCGGTGTATTCCATGCAGGCATCCACGCACCCCTCCAGCAGCCCCAGCGATCCCCAGCCCACACAATAACGCCCCTGATCCAGCGCCGCGCCGCCGACATGGGAAAAGCCGAAGCCGACCCGGCCCACCAGATTTTCGGCCGGAATGCGGCAATCGTCCATATGCAGTTCCGCCAGCATCGCCGCGCGGAATCCCAGCAGACCGTGGATCGCTTCGGTGCTGAATCCAGGCGTTCCCCGTTCCAGCAGAAAGGCGGTAGAGCTTCCGTCCACCAGCGCAAAGATCAGGAACACATCGGCAATCTGGCCGCAGGAAATCCAGCGCTTTCGGCCGGTAACCACATACTCATCGCCATCGGCCATCGCAACGGTTCGCGAGCTTGCAGCATCGCTGCCGACCTCGGGCTCGGTCAGGCCGAAGGCGCCGAAAGACTCGCCCGTTGCCAGCCGCGGCAGCCACTTGTCCCGCTGCTCATCGCGGCCCCACTTGAGCAGTGCCTGAACCACCATACTATGCACGGTCAGCAGCGAAACCAGCGAAGCGCTCCCCTTGCCGATTTCCTCGCAGAGCAGTCCCCACGAAAGGGCATCCATACCCTTGCCGCCATATTCCGCCGGGACAAGCGCACCCAGATAGCCGCGTGCGCCGAGCTCGCGGATCAGGTCCTCCGGCAGTTTTTCATTACGGTCAAATTCATCCGCAAACGGCGCAACCCGCTCTTTAACAAAATTCCGAACCTCGGCCTGAACAGCGCGTTGAACTTCATTCAGTTCGATAATCATAGCCCCTCCTCAACCGCCGAAACCGCCTTGGATTCAACAAATGCCGTGATGGCATTGATCGACTTAAAGTTTTCGAGATCCAGATCCTCGTTAGCCACCTGAATGCCGAACGCCTTTTCCACAAATAGAACCAGCTGCATCGCGAACAGGGAACTTACCACGCCGGAAGCAAACAGGTTTTCGTCCGGATCGATCTCTGCATTGCTGATAAACTGGCTCAGGAAATCCCGAACCTGCCGCTCAATATTTTTACGTTTCATGACTATACCCCCTGCCGGTAGCTGTAGAATCCCTCTCCGCTCTTGCGGCCGAGCAGGCCCGCATCAACCATTTTTCTAAGGAGCGGGCATGGTCGGTACTTACTGTCGCTGAAACACTCATACAACACCTCAACCGAGTGGAGGATGGTGTCGAGGCCGATCAGGTCGGCGGTTTCGAGCGGCCCCATCTTATGCGCAAAGCACTTCTTAAAAATTTCATCCACCTGTTCCGCCTCGGCCACGCTCTCATGCAGCAGATAGATGGCTTCGTTGATGGTCAGCATCAGCACACGGTTGGAAACAAAGCCGGGCGAATCGTTGACCAGCACACACTCCATCTTCATTGCGGCGAGCAGTTCCTTTGCAATGGCGATGGTCGAGCCGCTGGTATGAAATCCCCGAATCATTTCAACGGTCGGCTTCATCGGAACCGGATTCATGAAATGAATGCCGACCACCCGGTCCGGACGGTTGGTCAGCGCGGCAACACGGGTAATCGGAAAGCAGGAGGTATCGACGGCATAAACCGTTTCTTCGGGACAGACCGCATCCAGCTGCGGATAAACCTCCTGTTTGGCCGCCCATTTTTCCGAAACATTTTCGACCACAAAGAAGGCTTCGCGCAGCGGATCATACGCGGTGTCAAACTGAATGCGCTCGATAACTTCGTCAGGATCCTGCGCCTTGCTCTTGTCTTTATTCATGAACGCCTGAAAGCGGACACTGTTCCTGATGTCGTTTCGCGCTTTCTCCAACACATCATTGGAGAGATCGATCAACACCACCCGGAACCCAAACTGGACCAGATTTTGCGCAACCCCGGTTCCCATCACTCCCGCGCCGATAACACCTACGGTTTGTTGTTCATTCATAACCATTTCTCCGTCGCCGCTGACGACATGTTAATGCTCTGACGAGCTTCATCAAGGATATTTCGAGAAACCGGAATCCTTTATTATGAAGGGCGTTACAACCCCAACACCTCGGGACTTAATCCGCGCGCGGAGAGGTCGGCGCGGATCTCATCCAAGTAAACGGAATTCATGACCACCACAACGTCGGGACGATAGTTTTCGAGAAAATTCGGCGCGATGTATTGGATGCCGATGCCCGGAATATAGTTGCCGGTCATGTGCGGATTAATGTCCACGACATGTTCGATGAGATCGAGCGCGGCAAACTGCGTCAGGAAACCGACCGACTTGGAGCCGCCGCCCCACACCACCACCTTTTTTCCATCGCCCTTAAACCGTTCCAGCCGTGCGCGCCACTCGCCCAGCTGCACGCTGATCGTTTCAGCAAATGCTTTTGTCTTTGCCTTCAGCTCTTCAATCGGCTCTTCCAGCGCATGGATTTTTTCCGAGGATTCATTCACCGGGCGGGCTTCGATAAAGAGATATTGGTTGTCATATTCCAGATGCAGGTCGAGTACCTCGAACCCGCTCCGGCGGAAAAGACGCGCCAGCGAACCGGGGCTGAAGTAGGAACAGTGCTCGGAAAAAATATCCCAGAATGCCTGCTCGTCGAGAATCCGCACAATGCAGGGCACCTCGAAAAAAAGAACCGGGTCCGAAGCATCGATTGAGGCGCGGATGGTTTTCATGAACCCGGCGGTATCGTGGATATGCTCCAGCGTGTGCCGGCAGGTGATGCAGTCGGGCTGAAGCTGACCGTGTTTTTCGTCATAAAGCTCCTGTATGAATTCGACTCCGGGAACCTCCTCTCCGCGCCCGGGCACATAGGCCGGATCGATACCGAAGCCGCGGTTGCCGCCAAGCTTGCAGAAGAGCCGGAGATAGTCGCCCTTGCCGCAGCCGATCTCGACCACCTTCCGATTCCGCATGTGGTAGCAGTCGATGAAGCGTTCGGAAACGCCGGAGAGAAACCGCATGAAGGTGGGCGAAAAGCCCTGCTGATCCTCGTAGCCCTGCGTAAAATAGTCAATCGAGGTATCGAACGTGCTGTTAAAAATGAAACCGCATGCATTGCAGAACGTCAGCACAATATCCTTGCGCGAAACCGCCAGCGCCTCCTCGCGGTTTTTGATGGTGACCAGGCTCTGAACCGGCGCATTGCGGATGGTGAAAAAGCTTTCCATATCCGTGCTCTGGCAACAGGGACAGACGGTATGTCTCATGGCAGACCTTTCTTAATGAAGGTGATCGGGATCAAGATCGGGGCGATCGCGGTCCACGTCGGAAATGCAGGTGATGTCCACCGGCCACTCCACACCGACCGCCGGATCGTTGTAGCGAATGCCGCGCGCGACTTCGGGCGCGTAAAACTCGGTCGTCGTATAGTACATGCTGCAGTTGTTCTCCAGCGTCAGGAAGCCGGTGGCAAACCGCTCGGGCACATAGAGCATGCGCCCGTTTCCCGCGCTCAGCTCATAGCCGTCCCACTGCAGAAATGTCGGCGACTCCGGCCGCAGGTCAACGATCACATCAAAGATGCGGCCCTGGGTGCAGCGCACAAACTTGACCTCCTGGAACGGATCGGCCTGATAGTGCAAGCCGCGCAGGGTTCCCCGCTCTTTTGAAAACGAAGTGTTGAGCTGTTGGATCTCCGCATTCAGCCCCATTCCCTCAAACTCCTTCCGGCACCACGCACGACCGAAAAAGCCGCGGTCATCTTCAATTTTCTCAATCTCGACAAGAAATGCGCCCCGCAACCTGGACTCAATAAACCTCATACGGTGTCCTCCTTGGGCAGGCATCTCTTCCACAACTTGCTGACGGCAGAATGAAATATGCGAAAGGTGAAAACCATCACCGGCTTCAGATCGGTATAGGCAAAAAGATGGTGAACGGTTTTGCGGAAAAAGATCGGGCGGTATACCCGGAGCGTCGCCGCCAGCGGCTCCCGCAGCTTGAACCTCCAGTACAAATCCAAATGGGCCGACACAAAGTAGATGCCGTCCTGTTGCCGGTTGCTTCGAACCCGGTCGGCCTCGTTGCGCGACAGGTAATACAAATTGGCAACATTGTTCACCCCGCAAACGGCATCGTAATAGATATAGCCGCCAATCCGGGGATTGACCTCGAGAAACTTATATTCACCCGTCCGGGCATCATACTTAAAGTCAATGTCGGCCGGGCCGACGAGCTCCATCTTTTTTCCCAACGCACAAATCAACGGCAGAAGCCGCTCGTCATATTCGCTGACCGCTAGGCCGGTAATACCGAACAGTTTGGGACACGACGAAAGCCGTTTGAACATAAAGATCGAAACGGGCTCATTGTTCGCGCCGTAGATGCACATACAGACCCGTATGCACTCCTCGCCGCCGGAAATCACCTCCTGCGCCATCACCTTCTCACTCACATCGCCATAATCAGCGAGAAATTCATCCAGCTCCGCGCGGTTCTGCACCACCCTGTTTTTCTCGCCCAGCACATTATCAAAATGGGCCTTCGGTTTGAAAATAATCGGCAGGGCCAACCGCTCCAGAATCCAGTCGGCATTGGGCTCTATACGAATGATCGACGGCGGCATCTTGATGCCCATCGACGATGCCAGCTGCGACTCGCCTCGCTTGTCGACCAGCTGCCGCAGCGTCTCCGCGCCGGGCGCCAGAAACCGGAAGTTTTCCGTAAAATAATCGAACAGATCCGCCACCACAGAAACATGAAAGTCCGTCGAAACAACCAGCACCTTGCCCTGTCCGGCATATGGCACCAACGCCTTTTGCAGGGCATCCGCATATTTTTTCCGCCCATCGAGAATCACGGTCTCGGCCGGGAGACGCGAATGTATGCCCAGATCATCCGGCCCATCAAAAACGGCGACACAGCGCACGCCGATTTTTTTCAGGCATTTGAGGATGCCGATGCCGGACTCATCCTTCGCGAGCACCACCGCCTGTACCGGGTCATTTTTTTTACGCGGCATCAGCCCCTTTCCCTCCACTCCAGATTGCTGTTTAAGCGGTCGCTATCAAGGTGGTGCACCAGCACCTTGAGACGAATGTATTGGGATTTGCGAAAATCGGGATCCTTAAATCCCATCGCCGTAAGATTATCCTTCAGTTCGTGAATGGTCTCATCCAGGTTCCACTGCGGCTGGTGGTTGGGTGCCAGCTTCCGAAAGAGATCAAAGTTGACGCGATACGACCGTTTATCCGGCGGCGCATCGGGGTTGACGCTCACGGTCGCGTCGGGAATCTGCTGCGCCACCGCTTCGGCCAACGGCCGGATCTGGTTGTTCCAATCGTTGGAGCCGGTATTGACAGCGAGAAACGCGCCGCCGTTCGATGCCGCGCGCAATACGCCCCACTCAAAGGCGCGGGCCATATCGCGGGTGTTGATCATCGGGCGCCACGGAGTGCCGTCGCTCATAATTCCGATCTTCTTATTGACGAGCGCACCGGCCACAAAATCGTTGAGCACCAGGTCGAGCCGCAGGCGGTTTGTAAAGCCGCAGGCCGTGGCAAAGCGCAGGCAGGTGACGGTGAAGTCGTCGCCAGCCTGCGGCTGAAGATCCTGTTCAGCGGCTACCTTCGAGCGGGCGTAAGCCGTCAGCGGATTGAGTTCGTCGGTCTCTTTTTTCGGGAATTCGCTGGCGGCGCCATACATGCTGCAGCTCGAAGCATAGACAAAATGTTTCACGCCGTTGCGGCGGCACAGTTCAGCCAGCCGCACCGCGGCCCGATGGTTTACCGCCATGGTGACCTCTTCGAACCGGTTTCCCATCGGATCGTTCGAGATGGCGGCGAGATTGACCACCGCATCGGCACCGATGAGCAGCGCTTCGGGAAACGCACGGATATCGCCGAACACCTGCCGATCGAGCCGGGTTTCCGGAAGGCGGGCGGCGTTGCTCAGGCAGTGAGCAAAATAGCCGATGTCGAAACCGATCAGCTCGGCGGCGGGAAAGACCGACCGGAAATGTTCGACGACACAGGGACCGACATAGCCCAGATTACCCACAATGATGATTTTCATATGACTCTCCCCGTTTACCGCGAAACCGCACAAAATCCAGAAGCAGTGCACCGAGTCCGGCACCGAAGGTGTTGTATGCCAAATCCAGCAGGGTCGGAACCCGCCCGGCGATCCCGCGCTGCGCAAATTCAAAAATGCCGCTGAGCACCAGACCGAGCAGCACAAACAGTTCAAGGAGCCGCGCGCGTTTCATCTTTTTCAGGCGCGCGGAAAAAACAAGAAAGACCAACCCGGCCAGCGGAACAAAGCCGAAAATATTGGCGAGGCAGTCATCCAGATGATAGGCCGCCGCATCGACCGAGACAAAAAGGTTGCGGTAGCGCAGTGGACGCATGTTCTGCCCGCTCCGAAACACCGCGCCGGCAACCGGCTGGCCGCCATAAAGCGCGGCAATCTCTTCGGCCGCGAGCGCGCGGTCATAAATGGCGACATGATGAAGGGTTCCCTCCCACGCGCGGCCGCCGGCGGGCTCGTCACCAAACACCAGCCGATGGTTGCGACCCCAACCGGAAAAATCGCCGCCCAGCCCGAAGGTGGCCGGATGCGGCTGTGCGTCGACATAGAGCCGCACCCGCGAACCGTCGAACGTGACCGCCAGATGCTGAACCCGCTGTTCGTCGAACACCTGCGGAACCAGCAGGCTGCGGTACTGCCCGCTATGCTCGGCGGATGTGGTCCGCAGCCGGAAAACGAGGGCGTTGCCGGACTGTCCCAGCGTAAAGTTGCGGCTCATGGTGCCGCGCGAATAGGTGACGATGCGCGCGGGACCGCCCTGCCCGGCGGACGCCGTCTGCAGTTTCGCTTCAAGCGTAAGCCGCCCGGATTGCATCAGCGCCCGGCGCATGGAAAGAACGTCACGATAGTTTGCCTCCAACGCCGTATCCGATTTTTTAAGCCGTCCGGGAATAGGCCGGAACGGCCGAAAGGCAAAAAAGCCGAGCACCAGCAGATAGAGCACCAGCGCAAGGCCGGCGGCGCTTTTCTGGAATAGATGATTTCCGTTCATTTCAAGAACTGGGTCAGCTTCCCAAGGTTTTTCCAGGCCAAGGTGTGAAGGTGGCCAATGTGGTTGCGGCGGATCACGAGCCAGTCTTCGTGCGACTTCCGCAGAATGTTCCGGAGGCCGTGGTTGCTGACGCCGCCGATGCGCATCCGGACCAGCACCATACGCAGGTAGGCGGGCTCAACTTTATATTTTCCGAGCACGCGCATCATGAAATCATAGTCGGCCGCGCAGCTGAACGAGGTGTCGAACCACTCGCCGTTCGGCAGCCAGACGCGGTCGTAGACCGCGCGGCGCAGATAGAGCGCCGGATGCGGCGGCATCCAGCCCCAGCGCAGTTTGCGGCGGTGGTAGATTCCGCTCTCCCAGTGCCGCACCACCCCGAAGCCGCCGTTGCGCAGCGGACGGACATATTGCAGGTCGCCGTAGAGCGCCTCGGCACCGGAGTTTTCCAGAGCGCAGGCAATACGGCGGAGGACATCGGCCGATGCCAGAAAATCGTCGGCATGCAGAAAGCCGATCACATCGCCGGTCGCCATGCGCACCCCTTTGTTGAGTGCATCATAGATGCCGCGGTCCGGCTCCGACACCAATTGGGCCGGCTGGAATTCGTGCGCGCGGATGCGCGCGAGCGTGTCGTCGGTCGACGCGCCGTCGACCACAATCCACTCGATCTGACCGCGCGGAAAATCCTGCTGCGCGAGCGAACGCTGCGTATCGGCAACGCTCGCCCCGGAATTGCGTGTCGCCGTTATGATGGAGATTTTCATGGCACTAGGCCGTGCAGAACCTCTGGGTTTTGTACCAGTCGACAAATTTGCCGAGCCCCTCCGGGAGGCTGGTGGTCGGCTGATAGCCGAGCTTGGCCTTCGCCTTATCAATGTCGGCGAAGGTGACCGGCACGTCGCCGGGCTGCATGGGAAGCATTTCCATCTGCGGTTCAATGCCGAGGGCGTCACCGAGATACTGAATCATATCCATCAGCAGCTCGGGCTGGTTGTTGCCGAGGTTGAAGATTTCGTACGGCTCCAATCCATCTGCAAACAGAGCAGCTTTAACACCCTGGACAATGTCGTCGATATAGGTGAAGTCGCGCTTCATGTCGCCATGATTAAACACCTTGATGGGCTGGCCGTTGAGCATGGCTTCGGTAAAGAGCCAATAGGCCATGTCGGGGCGGCCGGCGGGACCGTAGACGGTAAAGAAACGCAGGCCGATGGATTGAAACCCATACAGATGCGTGTAGGAGTGGGCCATCAGCTCGTTGGCCTTCTTGGTGGCGGCGTAGAGACTGACAGGATGGTCAACCGGGTCACGCTCGCTGAAGGGCACCTTTTTGTTGCCGCCGTAGACACTGGAGCTGGAGGCATAGACGAGCCGTGATATGTCGTTATGCCGGCAGCATTCGAGCATGTTGAGGTGGCCGGCCAGGTTAGCCTGCTCGTAGGCGTGCGGATTCTGGAGCGAATAACGGACACCGGCCTGCGCGGCGAGGTGACAAACGCGGTCAAAGCCGTGTCCCTCGAAAGTCGAGGCGAGCAACTTGAGGTCGGCCAGATCGCCGCGAATGCCGGTGTAGCCGTCGCGCGCGTCGAGCGCGGCGTGGCGGGACTCCTTGAGCGCAACGGGATAATAGTCGTTAAAGTTGTCGAAGCCGACCACCTCATGCCCGTCGTCGAGCAGCGCGTGCGCCACATTCGAGCCGATGAAGCCGGCGGAACCTGTAACTAAAATTTTCATGACTCACCTTTGGCGCGATCTGCCAGCCCCTTCCTTAATTCCTCGATCTTGCACTTGATCTGGAAAAAATAGATCATTTTATGGGTGGCAAGCAACCATCCAGTTTTGCCATCGAGAAACCCCAGCCTCAGCACATAGGTGCCCAGAAAATAGAGCGGGGCCAGCCACCAGCTGTCCAGCAGCCGATATTTCATTTTCTGCCGGCGGGTTAATCCTGCAAACCCTTTCCGGCGCAGAGCCAGATAGCGCTGCGCCTCCCAATCGGAATAGGCATTGTGGCGCTGAATGTAGGCCGCCAGATTTTTATAATCGCGATGCTCCACCGGTGATTTCACTTTGCCGACCTTTCCGGCAATCACCGGATGTTCATGCACTTCCATATCCAGATGGGACCAGGCATCTTCTTCGATTCGTTCGTATTCTCCGGCCTCTTTGCGGAACAGCGCGAGTTTGCGCATCGGATCGCCATGCCGGAGCGGCTGGCCCATAAAATAGTTTCGGTAGGTGATCCAGAAGCCGTTGAACCGCCGCTTTTCAATGAGCTGTTCCACCTCGCGGCAGAAGCGATCGGACACATATTCATCGGCATCCAGAAACAGCACCCACCCCTGCGCCAGCGGCACGTTGCGCAAAACCCAGTTGCGCTTTTTGGGAAAGGTTCCATTCCAGTTAAAATCGATGAGCTGCGCCCCGTGCGCTTTCGCAATTTCCGGCGTGGCGTCGCTGCTGCCCGAATCCACCACGATCACTTCGGCAAACGACTTCAGCCGCTCCAGGCAATGCGGCAGATTGGTCTCTTCGTTCCTGACCGGAATGACGACGGATACCGGAATCATCCTATTCACACTCCCTGAGCTCCCGCTTTTTGACCGGCTTCGCCGGATTTCCCGCAACCACGGTCCAGGGCTCCACATTGCGGCAAACCACCGCGCGCGCGCCGACCACCGCCCCGCTTCCCACCGATACGCCCGGCCCGATGAAGGCATCAGCACAAACCCAAACCTGGTCGCACACATCCATCGGCGGCGTGAGCAACGGCATGGCGGGATCGCGATAGTCGTGCGAGCCGGCACACAGATGCGCACCCTGCGAAATCGTGGACTGCCGACCAATGCTGATTTTGCCAAGGCTGTAGATCCGCGCGCGCTCCCCGATGGCCGACCACTCGCCGATCTCAAGGTTCCACGGAAACTCTATAACGGCCGTATTGGCAATGTTCACGTTGCGCCCGACCTTTGCACCAAAACAGCGTAACAGCATCCGGCGCGGCGCATAAAGCGGACGCGGAATAAGCCGGAACAGCACCTTGCCCGCGACCCAGGCCAAACGCCGAAACTGAACGCCCAGCGAATATTTTCGGGCGGCGCGGTTTTTTTCGATATTGAGTGTTCCCATAGTTCCCTCAGAGCTCCAGGCAATCGGGCGGATGGCGCCCCGTCCGAAACCAGTCATAGACCCGCTTCATATTCGCGGCAATTTCCGGCCACGCAAATTTTTCCTCCACCAGCTTCCGGCCGTTTGATCCCATACGCTGCAGCTCTTCATCCGAAAGTGCCGCAAGCTGCTTCAGTCCGTTCAGAATGGAATCGGCGGCCGGCTCAATCCGAATGGCCGCTGCAGCGACAAAGCCTTCGGTCAGGTTGCAATGGTCCGTGATTAGCGCCGGCACCCCGTGCGCCCACGCTTCCAGAACCGACACCGGCAACCCTTCGGAAAACGAGGGCAGAATAAAGGCGTCGGCGCTTCGCAAAAGCGCCTCCTTTTCCTCGCCATACGTTGGCCCGGCAAAGGAAACGCTCAGCCCGACCGCCTGCCGGCGGATCTCCGCTTCGAACCCGCCGTCATCCCAGCCGGCAATCACCAGTTCCCAGTCGCCGTCAAAACGGGTCCAGGCCTGCAGCAGTTCCGCCAGCCCCTTCTTGGGATGAATCCGCCCAAGAAACAGCAGCCGTCTGCGCTCACCGCAGCTCTTCCGATCCGCTTCCAGTCGCGGAAGCTCGACGCCGTTGGGAATCAGGGCCACCGGATTTTTGAGTCCATAGGCCCGGATGGATTCAACCTCCGAACGGCACAGCGCATGAATACAGTCCGCCCGCTCGAGCGCTTCGCGCGCAAAGAGTTTTTCCACCGCCCGCTTTTTCCACGCCGAGTTTTTCAGGGCCCACGGATCAAGCATGCCGTGGGGCGAAACGATCACCGGCCGCCCCGTCCGCTTCTGCCACTGCAGCGCGGCCCACTGTCCATCCATCCAGATACCGTGCACATGCAGCACATCGCTCCCTTTTTGGCTGATGAACCGCCGCAGCCCCGGCGAATAGCCTAACGGGCCGAAGGCCCGGAACGCAGAGGCCGGGACGGGATTCCACTCGGCAAGATCAATGCGGGCATACGAATCGGCGGCACCGGCCACTGACATTTCCACGCCATAGTCAGCCAACGATTGACAGAGCGATTTTACGGCATAGAACAGGCCGCCGGCCTTGCGGCTGATGCCTGACAGCACCACTACACGCATGGCGTCCCCCAGTTCAGCAACAGACGAACCAATCGACCGCTCGACATCGAACGCGGCGGCCCCGACTCAACCGCTCTTCGCGCGGCCGCATCCAGGCTCCGCGCGAAACGATCCGGTCCCCACTCGGCAATCCTTTCCCGGCTGGCGGAACCCATGGCCCGCCGCTCGGTTTCATCCAACTGCGACAGGCGCCACAGGCCGGTGGCCAGCGCGGCTTCATTGAAGGGATCAAACAGGAACCCGTTTTGACCCTCCTGCACAAGATCCGGCGCACAGCCGCAGCGATTGGACACCAGCACGGGCGCTCCCGATGCCATGGCCTCGTTGACCACCAGCCCCCACTGCTCGGTGGTGCTCGCATGCACAAAGGCGCAGCAGTGCTGATAGAGCCAGGGAAGCGCGTCATATCCCACCGGGCCGAGGAGCGTGATTCCATCCTGCACATTTTCCCGGGCTATCATTTCCTCAAGCGCACCGCGCAGTTCGCCATCCCCCGCAATCGCCAGCCGGCACGGGACTTGATCCCGTCGGGCATAGAGCGCATAGGCCTTCACCAAGCGAAGCAGATTTTTCTTTTCACCAAATCGGGCGCAGGAAAGAAAGAAGGGCCCGCACGCCAGCCAATCCGGCAGGCTGGCGGGCCTTGCGCTCGCGGCCCGGGAAAAATAGCTGTTGTCCACCACGTTGTGCCCGAGAAAAACGGTGGCCGGATTCAGGCCCAGCCGGCAGATATAATCCCGATGCGGCGTTCCGCCGACGAGAGCCGCGGCACAGGAGGCAACCAGCCGGGATTTGATCCACTCCTTCCACGCCGTTCTTGGTTCATCATAGGCCGTGCTTTCGGAAAACATCACGATGGGCCGTTGATGGCGAAGCGCCCAATCCTGCATCAGCCAGCCAATCTCCATGCCCCAGCCACTGACGCACACGCAATCCGGGTCAATGTTGGCCAGCTGCGCCGCAAGTGCCGATCGCAGGGCCGGACGGGAAATGGCCGCGCGCTCAGCCCCCGCAAACAGGGTGTGCAACGTATAGGAGCGTTCTGCCGCCGCAAACTCCAGAACATTAAAGGCATCCCGCTCGGTCACCTGCACCAGATGGGCTTCGCCGTCAAAGGCCGCCGCGAACGCTTCGAAGCGTGCATGGTGATAGGGCACCAGGTTTTGAATCAGCCATACAACTTTCATTAGAGCTCCAGAAACCGGTTCAGGTTTTTCAGGTGGGTTTCGCTCGAACACATTTCCTGCACGCGCCGGCGACCGGCTTCGGCCATTTCCGCCCGGCCCTGCGCATCGGCATGCAGCCGCACAATTTCATCCGCGAGCGCGGATATGTCGTGCCGGTCCATCAGAAACCCGTCCCGGCCGTGCCGGAGGATTTCCTTCAGGCCGCCCGCCGCCAGGGAACAGACGACCGGAACGCCGCGCACCATGGCTTCGAGCGGCGTGGTCGGCAGGCAATCGAAATGCGAGTTGAACAGCAGTACATCCAACGATGCATACAGCGGTTCCAGATCCTTCTGCCAGCCCGGGAAACAGACGGCATTCTCAAGCTCCAGCTCAACGGCCAATTGCTCAAGGCGCTGCCGCTCGGCTCCATCGCCGGCAATCACAAAGAGCGCATCGGGGATGCTCCGGCGCACGCGGGCGGCAACCTGCAGAAAGACATCCACCGCCTTGCGCGGAATAAGCCAGCCGGCATTCCCCACCACAAACGCATCGGCGGGCAGGCCGATCAGCTGCCTGGCCACCGCGCGGGACGGAGCGGTTTCCGGCGGCGGCACCATATTGGGAAAACAGACCACCGATTCCTCCGCAATGCAGTCCGCCACCTCTTCGAAAATATATCGGCTCACAAAATGGATCCGGGAACAGGTGTGCCCGGCCAAAGAATAGAAGAGTTTCCAAAGCCGCGGCGAACGCTCGCTGTGATGATAGTGGATGCTTTGATAGACCGGACAGCGAACCAAGCGCGCCAGCGCCAGCACCGCAAAGTTGTGACCGACCAGCCAGAGGCGGTCCGGCTTGAACTGCCGTATCGTGCGCAACATGCCGCCCAGACTTCCCAGCCCGTACAGCCGGTAGCTCCGCGCGCCGCTCAGCGCAATGCCCTTTTTATCCGCCAGCGGCTTCAGGTCGCCCACCGGATGAAGGGAAAAAAGCCGGACCTCGTGTCCGCCGGCCTGGAGCAGCGCAAGCGAATCCAGCGTTACTTTCTCCATGCCGCCCAGGTTGGCGCATTGTATTACACAAAGAATCTTCATGAGGATTGCATGACGTTCAGCAGGCTTTCCGCCCGGTCCGACCAACGGATGCCCAACGCCTGCGGGTCGGGATCGGAAAAACCGGAATGGTGAAGGTGCGCGGCAACAGCCTGAACAAACCCGGGCTCCTCGGCGCAGACGGCAATGTTTGCGCTAAAGCCGGAAACCTGCCGGCAGGCGTCGGTCGCCACCAGCGGCACCCCGCTTGCCAGATGGTCGAACAGGCGCATAGGCGAGCAGAAGCGGTTGAAGTCCGAGCGGACATAGGGAATCAGTCCCACGTCCAAACATTGGAACCATTGATGAATGGTCTCGTGCGGCTGCGTACCGACACACCTGCATTTCGGATGCTGCAGCAACTGCCGGAGCTGCTCGGACCGCCAGGACGGAAGAGCACCGACCAACAGAAGGGTTCCCAGCTCGGGCAGGTCGGCACAGCGGCGGAGCAGCCCAAAGTCGAGCCGCTCATTGATCCCACCGATGACCCCGGCAATCGGCCGGGAAATTCCGTTGAGAGGCGGTTGGCACGAACGCCCGCTGCCCGACGCAAAAAAACGATCCTCGGTCGCATTCATGCTGACGGAGGTTTGGACTTCGGACACGCCATATTCCCGAACGGCCCGTTCCTGCAGCGCCCGCGAAATAAAGAAGGAGTGGTTTACACGCTGAACCATTCTTTTTTCCAGCAGCGCCATGTTGTTCCACTTTTCATAGCTGCGGTAGTCGTCGGACGCATAGTAGAAGGTTTTGATCCGTTCCGATACCTGATCGAGCAGCGCGTGGTAGTGCGGACTGGTTACGATCACCGCCGAAACAGCTTCCGGTTCGGCGCGGCCGGCGAACCGAAGCGCCTTTTTCCACAGCAGCCGCTGGCTGATTCCAGCCGTCACAGTGGCCCACCCGGGCGGCAGTACTACCGGGCACTCCTTGAGCTCGCCGCTTTTGCCGGGAACGGCGGGCGTACGCCGATCCCGCGGGCGCACCCCCACAACCGCCACCCGATTCGACAATGCCCGGAATGGCATTTCGCGCCAAATCGTGTTGATGTCGAAAACGAGAATCATGCGTCCTTCATGCTTTCATACAGCGTCAATGTTTCCGAAGCCATCCGGTCGATGGAAAAACGGGCCTTCACCTCATCCCGGCCGGAGCGCGAGTTCGGCAGGGTAAATCCCGAACCGTTCCAAAACGTCTGGATTTGATGGCCGAGCGCTTCGAGGGAGCGTTCCGGCACAACCATAATACCGGGAAGCGTCAGGAGGTCGGCAATGCCGCCTTCCACCGGGAACGAAAAGACCGGAACGCCATTGGCCAGGGCTTCGATGACCACAAGACCAAACGATTCAAAGTGGGAGGTGAGCACAAAACCATCCAGTCCCTGATAGAACCGTTCCATGTTTTTTTCAAGGCCATGGAAAAGAATCCGATCCTTCAGGCCGAGCTGCAGCACCATGTTCTTCAGGAGCTCTTCGTCGGGGCCCTGACCGGCAATGATGCCGATAAACGATTCGGGCAAGTGGCAGAACAGCCGAATAAAGTCATCCGTCCCCTTGGCTTCGCAATGCAGGCGGCCGCCCCACCCTAAAACCACCTTTCCCGCCGCGATTTTATGCGCATCCCTCAACCAGACCTCATTCCGCTCAACCGCCTGAAGAATGGGAATATTCGTACCATTCGGAATGACGGCAACCGACTGCGGGCGAACCCGGGCTTCAATCAGCCGGGAGCGTCCAAAGGCACTGGGCGCGACAATCCGATCAGAGTTTCTCCGCACCAGCCATGCGGCAATGCTCGCTTTCATGGTGGTCTGCGGCCGGTAATCGAGATGGGCATGATAGACCATGTGATAACGGTGCGGCAGCACATGAAACAGCTGCGGCCATGAGAGCATGTCATGGTGATGCACTATATCCGGCTTGAACTCCTTCAGCACCCGCCGGATCCGCCACCCCTTCGACAACACCTCGGCCCCGGAAGAGAGCCCGAGATAGTGTGTTTCCTCCCGAGACAGCAACGACCCCAGTTCGCCCGGCGGTCCATAGAGAAAGAGCAGGTGCGCCCGTGCTCCGCATCGATGCTGCCCGACCACCAGATCAAATGCGATACGCGTTGCCCCGCCTGAACTCAGATCATCCCGCTGGCAAATGTGCAGGATTCTCGGCGCAGGAGCCTGGACCGGCTGGTTGAGGATGGTTCGGTACACCTCTGTCAGCCGGCCGGACAATTCCGGCCATGAATATTTTCTGCGTGCCTTTTCCCGGAGAGCCGCACCGTCGCCCGAGCGCCGAAACAATGCATCCAGGGAACTTGCCGCCTCTTCCGCCGTAACGGCATCGTCAATCCGAAGCGCATCGAACTCTTCCAGCAGCAGTGCCGCGCCGCCACCTTGCGTCAGCGGAAATGCCAGGATCGGCAGGCCGGAGGCCACGGCCTCCAGAATCACCAGTCCGAACGGTTCGTGATAGGAGGTAAACAAAAAGGCATCGGCCGCCTTGTAATATTCTTCGGGCGTGCTGGTCGCCCCGGCCATGACCAGCCGGCCGGCATGGATCAGGTTCTGGCACCGGCCAACCATTCCGGAAAATTCCGGCCCGTTGCCGACCACCACCAGCACCGTGTCTTCGGGCAGCAGCCATGCCATCTGCTCCAGGCGATCGGCCCCTTTCATGCTGCGGTGCAGCCGCCCGACCCACAGCAGGATTCGTTTTCCCGCCGGAAGCCTCAGTTGCTTTCGGATTGCGATTTTTGTGTATTCATCCACAGAAGCGAAACGATCAAAGTCCACCCCGTTGGGAACATAATGAATGCGCGATTCCGGATAGCCCGCCTTGATCCAGGTGTTGATGGTGTGCCGCGAAATACCGATGAGAGAATCGGTCGTCTTTTTGACCAGCGCCCAACCCAGCCACCGCTTAATGCTGTCCGGCTTTTGTGCCGGCAGATGCGAATGCATGACCACCGGAATTCGGAACTGGATCAGCACCAAACGCGGCCACATGATGCCGTCATGGCAGTGGATGATATCGGGACGGACTTTTTTGATGACCTTGCGCAGGGCAACAATGCCCTTCAGCGCCTGCCGGGATGATTGCAGCTCCAGACAGTGGACCTGCGGCGCGAAGCGGGCCGCAATCAGATCCATGGGTCCATAAAGAAACAGCAGCCAGACCTCCAGCCCGGCCGAGCGCTGTTCGTGGATCAGCGCCTCTGCAACCCGCAGGGCTCCGCCGGTGGCCGGATCATCCCGCTGACATATGTGGAGAATTTTCATGGCATAACGGCTGCCGGAAGGGACGGGACGTGAAGGCCGCCTGATCCTGCCGGAGCAATTGGAAAAAACGTTTTATGTAGTCGCAGGCTCCCTCGCGATATCCCCGCCGGTGGAGGTGCTTCAGCGGCCGGAGCATTTCGAAAAACAGTTCCCGCAAAAGCATGCGCAGCAATTCCGACCTGTCCCCGGCAACCATGTTCTTGCAATGGTACACCCGGAACTTGGTGTAGAGCCCTTCGAGCGGAAAGAAGAAGGGTTTTTCCTGCATCTCCTCGGTCAGGCTTCCGGCCCAGACGCCGACAAAGCAGAGCGTTTGGGGAAGATGAACAATCCGCCGATGCAGGCCGACTTCAATGAAAAAATCCCAGTCGGAAATGATGGTTTGGCGGTCGTATCCCCCCAGGCTGCGAAACAGCTTGCGGGTAAACAGCGTGGCCGAAGGAATACAGCTGGCGGCATAGGGCAAAGCCCAGATATCGCGGCCATAGCCGGCGGCGCGCACCGTGGCATCAGGAGATTCTGCAATGGCAGCAAATGCCGGATCGCGGCCAACGAGATATTTTTCGACATCAACCACCACCAGCGTTTCATCATCGATCAGAGGTACCGTCAGCTTCAGAAAGTCGGGATGGATCAGATCATCGTCGCAGATCGGTTTGATGATATTGTGCGAACAGTGCTCCAGGCATCGGTTCATGTTGCCGGTAAATCCAACGTTTTCCGCATGCCCATAGATTTTCAGCCGCGGATCGTTGAGCGACGCGAGTGCATCATGCGCCGAATAGCTGCCGCCGTTGTCGGACACCACCACCTCAAAGTTGGAATAGCGCTGCGTCAACGCCCCCTCGCAGGTTCGCTTGAGTACCGCACACCGCTCTTCCGACGAGAGGTAGGTCACAATAAAGATGGAAACCGGAGGTTCGTAATTCATCTGCTCATTCCGTCATAGGGCGATTGCCTCTTCCACCACCTCCACCAGGCGCTGGCGCCACTTCGCCATGGAAAATTCGCCGGACTGCGCCAATGCGCCCTCGGCCAGACGCCGCCGCCGTTCGCGGTTTTTCACCACTCCAAGAATCGCATCGGCCAGTGCGGCTGCATCGCGTGCGGGAACGGTGATGCCGCAACCGGGCTTAAAATCAACCCCGCTTTCACGGGTGGCGATCACCGGACAGCCGCAGGCCATGGCCTCGACTACCACCCCGGCCTGCCCCTCGGAGAGGGAGGGCAGAACTAAGAGATCTGCCCGCCGCAGCTCGCCGCGCATTTGATCGAGCGGAAGCGTGCCGATGCAGTTAAACTCCTCCCGGTGTTCGACCCAGCCGAGTTCGGCGGCGGTAACGCCGGCCAGCCGCACATCCACCTGCCCGCCTTTTTCCCGAACCATTCGTGTCGCCTCCGCAAGATAATGCACCCCTTTGCGCAATGGCTCCCTGCCGGCAAACAGGACCCTTCCAACTGTGGGGCTTTCATTGATCGAATCCATGGGTTCGATGCTACTGCCATACGGGACGACGCGAACCCGACCGGCGCATTCCGGAAAAAATTCGTGTACCCCTTCGGCCACCCATTCTGACGGACACAGCAGAATATCGGCAACCTCGAAGGTTCGTCTCGAATGTCCGTCCTCGCGCGCCATCAACTCCGTATCTGCTGTGAACCCGCCAATTAAACGCGCGCTTTCTGCCGCCACAATGCGGTTGGTGGCGGGATGGATGAACACATCGACAATAATTCTGGCGCCCTGCGATTTGGCCCATTTCAGGAAGCCGGCCTCTTCGCCATACATGCTGTAAATGACATTGGCACCCTGCAGGCCCCATTTGCTGTACACCGCACTGACGCTCCTCCCGCAGAGTAGCGTGCGGTCGAACGAGCGGACTTTGTGCCGAGGGATCCCGGAAGGCACGCGGGAAGAGAGCGCATCCAAAGGGCGCATCGCCACACCGCGACGTTTCAGCCGCAAAGCCATCCGGCCCGCCAGGCTGAAGGCATTCGAATCCGTATACAGTGCGGCCAGCATGCCCGCCTGCTCCAACATGCGAGGCACGGCATAGCGGCGGCGGGCTCCCCGCTGGCAAACCACCACGGCCCCTGTGCCTGATTTACTGTTCTGTGGCATCGTGCTTTTCCCGTGAAACCCGAACCCTGGCCCAGCACAACAGCGGGTATCCCAGAATGAAGAAATACACCCATCCGGCCGCAAACCGGTGAGTCCCGTGTGAAATAATGTGCATGGCCGTTCCCAGAAAAAACAGGTAGAGCATCTGCCCGAGGAAAAAACCCTGCATCGCGCGGCGGTACAACACCCCCATCACCCAGCCGACCAGAAAAAATTTGATGAACCCCATCCAGCCGAATGAGCCGAACGCATCCTTGTAGCCGGTGCTGGTGGTTCCGGAATCATATTCGAAGCCATATTTTTGATCCGCCAGATCCCGCGGGTCTTCACCCAACGACAACATCAGGGCATTCTTTATGCCGTGCCCAACAAGCTGCGCCGGAACAAAGTTGAAAACCAGGCGGTTCCAGTGAACCAGTCCATAGTCATAGATGCCCTCTTCGGCATGAACCTTTCGATAGAACAGATAGTTCTTCAGCTCCGATCCCGGCACTTTGGTTATTTTCGAGGTAAAGGCGGCATAATCGATTTCAGCAACCTGCGACAGCCGCTCCCGCAGGGGAGTGTCATCGTCCTTCATGATGTGGCGATACGGACCGATGGCATTGATCAACAGAAAACCGCAGACCAGACCGGCAAGCAGAAGCCCGCGCGGCAAAGCCATGCGCCTCACCAGCCAAAGCCCCACGGCAAAATAGGAAACTAAATCCATCATGATGGCGCGGCGCCCGTGCACCACCGCCGCGGCGATGAGAAACATCAGGCTGGGAATAATGAACAGCAGCAGCTTGGGAGCCATCCACCTGTGCTGGCTGATATAGAGCAGCCATACCATCAGAAAGCCGAGCAGATAAATGCTGCCGAGAAACAGATATTTTACGGCCGCGCCCGACCACATCGTCGCCGACGTCAATTCATCCGGCAGGGTTCTGAGCTTCCACTGGAAGAAAAAACCGACTATGCACAATATCATCCCGACCATGAAGAGCCGCGACCGGTCGAACGAAACAGCCATCCAGGAGTCGGCGGTCGGCGCTTTCCTCAAGGCCACCGCAAACCCCACCCACAGGGCGACCATACAGAGGGCCGCAAACAACAGGCCGGCCGAATAGGCGCCGGCCGGAAAATCCGCGCGGTTCAGGTAGCCGCCCACAATCTGCGGAAAAAACCACCCCAGGCCCAGCACGCCGGCCCAAAACGGGAATTGGTAAAAACGACCTCGTTCCGAAAGATGGAAGAGAATCATCATCAGATTCACCGATCCATAGATAATAAGGGCAAACAGATCCATCCGATCGTCACTCCTGCGTCTGCACGTTTCCGGCAGGCTCGGGTCGTCTTCCGAGAGCCATTAGGATTGAGTGCTGCAAAGCCTTGAAGGCGGCATCGCGAAAAACCACCTGAAAACCGTAATGAACAGCCAGCCCGATGCTTATCAGGCCGACCAACCGGACATAGGCATTGGATAAAAACATCCACTGGAAACCATAGCCGGCCAGCACCAGCACCCCGGGGCTGTAGATCCTGATAAACGCGCGATAGCTGAACCCCAGCAGCTTTGCGGCCGAGCGCGAAAGCAGCCATGTCCGCTGAATGATCAGGCTTGTGCCTGTGGCAACAATAACCCCCGCCAGTCCGAATCCCCAATAGACCGCCAAAAGGGACAGGGCAATATTCAGCACGCCGCTGGACAAGTTGGCGATGCCGACATACTGCATTTTGTCAAAGGCCGGAAAAACGGCCCAGATGGCCTCCCGGCTTAATGTCAGAGGAAAATGAAGTAGCATCAAAATAAGGAATCCATGATACCGGCCGTAGGCGGGACCCATCCACACATCAAGAAACCATTCGCCCAGAAGCATCGTGAACCCCAAAATAAGCAACGACATGATCGCATAGGCTTTGCTCAGTAACAGCGCGGCCGACCGGATACGGTCGATCCGGTTGTTGGCATAGTCGATCATGAACACCGGCATGATGAGCGATGAAAAATTTTTCGCAATCTGCTGCACAAAATTGGGCCAGAGCAGCAAGGCTGCGCAGATGCCGGCGAGCTCGATATCGACAAAGCGGTTAATGATCCAGACATCGGTTTTTTGAAACAGCGCCTGTCCCAGCGTTGCCACAACGCCCCAGCCGGCCATGTTGAGAACTGGTTTCACCCATTTGCGGGTAATATGCTTTTTCCGGAATGTCAGCTGATGCCCGACAAGCCGACGATAAAGAAGCAAGCTTACACAGCCGTTCAAAATGGCCAGCCCAAGATCCACTGCCCCGATAATCCACAAATAGGGCCCGACGGTATTTATCAGCACAAGCAGCAGAATGATCCGCAAAATCAGGGTACAGATGCAAAACTTGTCGCCGATGTCCAGGCGGTTGGCCGCATAAACCGGCGTGAAGAAGACGCCCTTGAGAATGCTGATAAAAAAGACTCCGAGATTGCAAATTACCAATATACGAAAATCCAGGGCGCGCGCGGGCGGAAAGTCGATCACCCAGTTGAGCTTCCACACCGCAAAGGCAAACACGGGAATCTGAAGCAGAATGACCACAACATTGGCGAAAAGCGCGGTGCTGAAAATTTCATTCGCCTGTTTCCAGTCATTCTTGTTCAGCGCAATATTCATAAAGCGCGAAACTGAAGCGCCGACGCATCCGGAAACCAGCCCCACATATTGGGTCAGGAATCCGGCCAGCGCAATCAGGCCGTAGGATCCGGAGCCATACTGCCTCACCAGAAACGGGATAAAGAAAAACCCCGACAAAGCAAATACGGCAAACCGACACGCACCGGTTCCCGCATTCTTCAGAATCCGGCTCACACTGCTGTCAGATTTAAAGTCGGACATGGCTCACTCTTCTATTGCGACCGGTGCCGCTTGGGCCAACCCGACGCCATACAGACTCAAGCTCAAACAGATGAGCGAAACCGCGGCATTCATTTCGAGCTGTTCCTCCAAAACAAACAGCAGGTCGTGACGAATCAGTTCCAGGTCAATGACCAGCGAAATAAAAAGCTGCGTCATGAACACCAGGCCAATGATAATGCTCGACCGCGGATAAAGAGACCAAAGCGCGCGAATCAGGCGGGGAGCATACTTAACCGCCACAAAAGCCAGAACCCCCATAACGGCCAAAACCAAAAGGGCCGCATAGAGCCGCGGAATACTGTCGAGGGTTATCGCCGCGACATAAAACAGGTCATGTACCCCATCCACCTTGAAGCCCAGCAGCTCGGGCATTTCAGCACCCGTCAGCCTTTCACCAAAACTGATTTCATCAAGACAGCCAACCAGCCCCAGTACGCCCACCAGCAGCAGGCTCTTCCGAAACGAAACACTCTTGCGGAAAAGGAACATTCCCGCCAGAAAGGCATACAGATACAACACCGCACTGAGGTTTTCCACCGCCCCGTCTTCCTGCAGCAGCGCATCGTGCGATGCCGGCACTAAAAAAAACAACAGGTATGCCGCAAGGACATTTGCGCAAAAAACCAGCAGGCAACTCCATGCATATTTCATGGTCGCTCTCCATGTTTCAGGGGTGAAAGAAAAGGAACTGCTCATTACTGCCCATCGGGCGATGATCGAACCGGCGCAACCCTCACGGGTCCACCAGAATCAATTTTGTTGCGCTGCCGCCATCGGTCGTTCAGCCCGTCCGCTGAAACCTTGCGATCCGTTCCGTTCTGGTCTTGGCCTATGCATACGGAAAACCTATTCGGCCAGATAGGGTTTGTAACCGCCGCGCCCACAGGAATAGCCATACCCCTCACCGCCATCAAACATGCCCGCCAATGAATAGCGCACATCGTTGGCAATGCAGCCGAGCACCGGCACCCCGGTTTCCTTGAACCGCGCTAACGCAAAGCGTAAGCCGCGCTTATGCGTTCTGTTCATCCGCGAAACAAGAACCACCGAGTCCGAAAGGTTGGCAATCACCTGTGCATCTCCCACCGGCCCGAGTGGCGGCGAATCGATAACAATGCGCTCATAACGACCGCGCGCCCAGGCGAGCAGCTCCTGCAATCGTCCCTGCCCCAGCAGCTCGGCCGGGTTAACCTCTTTCAGCGGCCGACTGGTAATGACATCCAGATTTTCAATGACATTGGGAGAGATCAACTCATGATGCTCCATCGAAGTTCCATTGCTCGACAGCCACTCCAATAAAGACGGATGCGTATCGGAGATGGCAAAAACATCGTTGAGCCGCGGCCGACGCAAGTCGCCATCAATCAGCAGGGTGCGGGTGCCATTCAGGGCGGAGCTGATCGCCAGATTGCATGAACAGACGGTTTTTCCCTCGCCGGGCATGACGCTGCAAACCAGGAGCATCCTGGAGCGGTCGGCATATTTCCCGGAAGAGATCAGGGCATGGAGGCCGGCAAAGATTTCGGCCATATGGCTGAACTTATCGCGCAAACCGATCGTGGCCAAACCTTCTCGCACATCGGCCTTTTTCTGGGAAGGAATAATGCCCAACACGTTCGCGCCGAGCTCTTTGAGATCGGCGACCTGGACAACCCGGTCGAGAGAAAGCTCAATCAGAACCAGCAGCAGCATGCCGAATACCCCGCCCAGCGCAAGACCGATGGCCAGCGTCTTGGATTTGACGGGACTCACCGGAACACGCGGCACAGTCGCGGCACGGATTACTTTGGTGTAGGCCATCTCCTCGTCCGCCGATAGTCGGGCCTCTTCCATGCGCCGCAACATGGCCTGGTAGGCGGTACGGGCGGCATCCCGCTGCCCCACAATCCCCTGCAGACGCTGCATGCTGTCGGCGAGGCGCTGCTCCAGCTCGATAGACTCGCTCTTCATGGCCTCAATGCGTCCATTCACCTGCGTGAGCTGTTTGTTCAAGAGTTCGATTTCATTTTTGACCGACTGGATCGAGAGTTCGACGAACTGGTCCAACTGGGTGCGGGCGCGGTTTTGCTTTTCGGCAGCCATGCGGTATGCCGGATGGAGTTCCGTATAGCGGCTGGCAATGGGATGGAATTCTTCGGTGGCCGTCCGCCAGGCCAGAATCAGGTTGTTAAGCTCCTCCTCCTTGGGCAGGCCGGCAGGGAGCATTTCCAGGTTGGGATCAGAATCCTTCAACTCCGTCATAAAATCATAAACTGTTTTCCGCGTGCTCAGGGTGCTCACAAGCAGTTCGCGTTCGGCCGCCACAGCCCCCATGGACTGCCCCAGCACTTCCCTGCGCTGCTCCTGCGAATCGAGCTGCAGGTCTTTGCGGCTACCGATCAGTCGCGTCTCCAAATCACTGAGGACATCGCGCTGCTCTTCGGCCTGCACCACGAGCCACTTGACCGCCTCGTCGGAAACCGCCCGGTTTTCCTGCATCATCAGTAGCCCGGCACAGTGGGTCAGCACATTGACCAGCCGCGCTGCAAACTCCGGATTATGGCTGTAGCAAGCCACCGTAACAATGTTGGCCTGCGGATCCTTCCACCACTCGACCTCGCGAATGCAGGTGGCCAGCATATAGTCTCCCACATGAAGGTCCTCACCCACCGAATCTCCCTGGGGATAGCGCCGGAAATATTCGTTCGCCGCAAGTGACTCCATGGTCGGCGAACGAAACTTGGTAAACCGCGTATTGAAAATCATGTCGGAATCACGGACCCAGCTGCGATCCTCGAACACCGCTTCATTATTGATGACCTTGGGCCGGCGCACGCTCATTTCGAGCTCCGCCTGCGCCTTGTAGAGCGGCTCCGCATTCAATAAATACAACACACCGCCAAGACCGCCCACAATAACCATCAGCACCATAAACAGCCACCGGCGCACCAGCATGCGCAGCAGGTTGAGAGGATTGAACGGGCTGGCCGCCCCTTTATAGCGGGAGGCTTCCGATAAAACCACGCCCTGATATACGTTGTTTTTATCCATCGTTTGATCGTCCCAGTATGGTTCACTCTCTCAGTGTTCGAGAATTATATCCTCTCCAAACTTTCCGGCGAATTTATTTTATAACTATTTCATCCTTAATACCTAAAAACGGCCCGCAACGACACGATCCGCTGCTCCTCCACCTCTTCGTCCCGGTTCAACTGCCCGCCCAGCGTCAGCACAAAATGATCCGTCGGGCGATAGCGCGCCTGCGCCGAAAGAAAGTGGCGCCACTCCTCGTTGAGCGGATCGGTCGAGGCATCGGTAATCTCTTCCTGATAGTCATGCAGCGACTGTACGCCGAATGACCACCTTGACCATGGATTCCACTCCGCACCGCAGCCCAGCCTCCGAATCCGCCGCGCGGAGCCGCCATCATACCCCGGCCGGAAATCGCTGGAACCGAAGGCATTAAACGCAACCTTTTCAGACGCCCGCCACGTTGCGCGCAGCTTTCCGAAAAATCCCTGCGCCGAACCAGACTCTTCGTAGTCCGCCACAGAAATTCCCGCTTCCGCCTCCCACACGCTATTTTCGAAGCTTCGGCTTCGGGCCCCAACGGCGGCAGTTCCAAGCACGCCATCCTCATCGTCATTCACGTGCCTGGCGCCATAGCCGGTAAGCATCAGTACGGTTTGCGCGGAATAGTCGTGCGCCAGCTGCAGGCTGGCCTGGTGAATCTGCCATTCAGCATCCGCATCCACCTGCGCCTCGAATTCCTGAAAATAGTGGGTCAACGCATAGCCCGGCATCAGCGCGGTCCGCTCCGAAACCGCCCACTCATACCCGATGTCAGCCGTGGCGGAATAGCGCGTGGAAACGTCCGACGTCAAAATGGCGCCCGGCTCCTCCGCCAGGTTGGCGGGATCATAATCCAGACTCTTTCTCAGCTGACCGGAAAGACCATATTGGAGCGGATCATTGCGCGCGCCGATCGACGCGAACGCGCTGTAAAAATCGTCGTTCAGCTCGCTATATTCGTCATATTGGCGGCGGCCGTATGATCCGCGCCCGGCAAGGCGGTAGCGGGCATCGCCATTATCCAGCGTAAGCCCCGCCCCCAGCTCTCCGTAAACATCGTCGGCGGCATTGTCCGCCGCATCAATCGCCACGCGATCGTCATAAAACCCCTCCGCAAAGAGCTCGGGGTACATCCGGAAAATGCCCAGCTCAAAACCGGGGTCGTCCGCAATCTGAGCCGCCCCCGCAAAGGGGAGAAGCAGGCAGCCGACGTAAACTTTCCACGGCCGCTTCATCAGAAAATACGCTCCGGCACATCGACAATATCGCCATCCATCAGCTTCAGATCCGCCGCCGTATTGCCCTGCCGGCCAATCTCGTCAAAGTTCACCGTAACGCGTATTTTCATTCCTTCCTTCGAGGTGCGCCACACCCGAATAGCACTGGTCTTGGCGCTCGGGGCAAAACCGCCCGCCGCCTGAATCGCCGCCGTCAGATTGATGCCGCGGCTCGATGACAGCGGCACCACGCCCGGCTGGCCGACCCGGCCCAGCACCGTCACCCGCCCCCATTCGCCCACTTCATCATCCTCGATGGTGGCCAGCATGATCAGCGGCGGATTGACATAATACTCGCCGTAGCGCGCGGCAATCACCCGGCGGGCGACCTCCAGCGTCATGTCGCCCACCTTAACCTCACCCACCAGCGGCAGCGTCACGACCCCGCGCATATCCACCTTGGCCCGGTGCAGCGCCACCTCCATGCGACCGTCCACCTCCACCGAAAGTTCCAGGGTATCCCCGGATGCCAACCGGGTTTCATTGCCGGCCCCTCCCTCTCGGATGTCGTCAAAATCGGACAATGTTAACTTTGAGGTGCAGCCGGTGTACGCGGCCAGCACCAAAACGAGCACGGCGGATGTTACAGCAAATTTGTGCATATTAACTCCTTCGCATAACGCTCTCGACGCCACAAGGCTTTCTTTAAACCTTCATCGAGCATGATGCAAGATCTTTACTTCCGCGCCCGCAAAAAACAAAAAGCGCCCCGCGGATGCGGAGCGCTTTTTAGCTTTAAACAACCGATTTTACCGGTGCGGCAAAATCAGCGCGGAGGCTCGGACGGCACTTCGGGCGGACTGCCGAAGTCGCCGCCGCCAGCCGGGTCGGTATCTGCGGCATATCCCCCACTGCCGCTCCCGCCGCCGGCAGAGGCGGCGACTGCCGCAACACCGCCGATGAGCACCACCTCACCGGCTAGAATACGGCCGGTGCGGCCGGGATCGGCGCGCCACGCTTGGGGATTGAGCCACGACAGGCTGCCGCCGGTTTTGACCGGCGACTTCCAACGCTTCGGCGAAACCAGAGCGACAAAGTCGCTGGCGGTCGAAAATTGAACGCCGACTTCGGCATAGGTGCCGGTTTCGGTGGCGCGGCCAAAGGCCGTCAGCCGGGGGCCGTGCGCGCCGGGAACGTTGTTGTGCATGGTGGCGCAGCCGGCAAGCAGGGCGGCGCTCAGAGAACAGCTGATGAGCTTGATTGCATTCATATCGGCTCCTGTTTTACGGGGCTATTCCGTGACGAAATGCCCAATCCATTTGCCAAATACATATTCTCCGGCAGCGGAGTCCCAAAGACCGACCCAGTACCACCGGCCCCACTCGGGCAGCTGAAATTCATAACTGCCGGAATGGTCGTAACTCTCGAAGGCTTGCAGCCATGCTCCCGTTGTTTCGTCCCAAATGCAAACCAAATGTTCGCCCTGGACGACGGGAAGTGCAACGTGCTCGGCGGGTACCCCCACCACTCCGGAAAATGCGTTTCCGCAAACAATCAACAACAGTGCTGCTAAAATAGATTTTTTCATAATGATCACCTCGGGGTTTTTACATGCTCAGCCAGTTTGCGTGGACCTGAACCCAGTCGCCGAGACTGGCGTCATATTGCTCGATGCAGAGCCAATACCAGCGATCAGACTCGACATCGGCCACCACCAGCTCAGCGGGACCGACGGACTCGCCCAGCGCGCGCCATTCCTGTGCGGTGTTATCCCACAACTCGGCCCGGACGGTCTCGCCGTCAAAGCCGCTGAGCGGGAAGACCACATGCGTGCCGACTGTCACGGCGGTCAGGGTGACCGAAACCGTTTCGCCGCCGAAGGTGGCCGTAACCGACAGTTCCTCATCAGCATCAATGTTGCCGACACTCAGCAAGCCGTCGCCGTTGATGGCCGCGTTGGCGGCAACAAGGCTCCAGGTCGGGGCGATTTCCTCGGTTGAACCGTCGGCATAGCTGGCGGTGCAGACGAGCTGCGTGCTGCAGTTTTCTTCCAGTTCGGCCGGCGCCGTGATGGCCAGGCCGGTGAGCTCCGGCGAATTATCGATGATGAGCACCGTGTGCGAATCGCTCTGGCCGCCATAGCTGGCGCTGACCGTCACATATTGGTCGTCCGCCAAATCGCCAGCGCTCAACAGGCCCGATGCGGAGATCAAGGCCGGATCGGAGGCCGACCAGCTCGGCTCGATCGACAGGCTCGATCCGTCGGACCAGGTGGCGATACAGGAATATTGCACCGAACTCTCTTCATCCATGCTGGACGGGCCGGAGATCGCAATTCCCGTCAGCACCGGCGCATTATAGGCAATGGTCACCGACTTGGTGGCAGAGAGTCCGCCAAAGCTGGCCGTAACAGTTACGCTCTGGTCGGCGTCGACATCGCTCGCGCTCAAGAGACCGGTGGAGCTGATGGCCGCATGCGCGGAATTTTCGCTCCAGCTGGCGACCGCGTTTTCAGTGGTGCCGTCAGACCAGGAGGCGGTGCAGCTGTATTGCGCGCTCGCTCCTTCGTTCACCGACGCCGGGCCGATGATTTCGAGGCCGGTCAAGACCGGTTCGATATAGTTGATGGTTACGTCGAGCGTATCGACCTGACCGCCAAACGTGGCGGTGATGGTGGCCGTCTCGTCGACATCCACATTGCCGGCGGAAAGCAAACCGGAAGCATCGATGCCGGCGTTCGCAAAGCTTTCGCTCCAGTTCGCAGCGGCGGCTTGCGTGGTACCGTCGGAATAGGTGGCGGTGCAGCTGTATTGCGCGCTCGCCCCTTCGTCCACATCGGTCGGTCCGGAAATCGCGAGGCCGGTCAGCACCGCCGGCGGCGGCGTTCCGGGCTCCGTCGGTTCGGAGGTTCCATCGGCCGAATAGAGCACGGTTATCTGACGGGTGTCTCCACCGCCGGTGACGGTGATGACAGCCTCATCTTCATCTGCCGGAGACGCGGATGTGTTTACCCGGAACGAAAGGGTTCCGGTTGCGGACTCGTCAGCAATCTGGCCGCTGCCGGCTGTGACTTCCAGCCAGGCGGCGGAGGAACTGGCCGACCAGGACATCGCTTCGACCCCGCCGTTGAGAACGGTCAGGCTTCCGCTGGGAACTGCGCCGGTGAGTTGGATCACGCGGCAAGGCATCTCCAGCACCTTATCGGGCATGGCGGATCCGCTGTGCAGCGGAGAAAACCCGCTGATGGCATTATTGTGGAGAAACGGCTCTTGCGATCCGGAATAGGAGAGGCCATCGCCTCCCTGGTCGCCAATGAACACGTTGTTCCGCAATACCAGGTTGCTGTCGATCTCGACAGAACCGAGGTTTTCGATCAGGCTAGTCGCGGTGTTATGCTCGTAGACCATGCCGCAGATCGTAACATTTTCCTCACCGGTGCCGGCGCGGATCAGCTCGGCGGTCACCTCGGAAAAGGTGTTGGCGCGAAAGACCGTGCCGTAGATGCCGATGTCTACCGCCGGGGCAGAAGCAACACTGGGGACGATGCTTCGCATTGCCCGCTGACATTTGGAGACGGTGTTGCGGGTGTAGAGATTAAAATAGTTTGGTTCGCAGACAAAGCCGTCCACATTGGCGCGGTCGTCAATCATGCTCCACTGCACGATGGCATCTTCAATCTCGGAAAAGCTGTTGCTGTCCACGATCGTATCGCTCGAGCCGCCATAGAAGGAGACGCCGGCCGAGGCGGTCGATGACGGGAAGTCCGGATCGTAGACGCGCTCAACGCCGTCGAGCGTGTTCTGGTAGACGGCAATGCGCGAGCAGTAGCTGCCGGCCATAATGATGCTGCTGCTGTCGGGAATCACCTGCCACGCTTCGCTCAGCGTGGCCGTGCCGGAAGAATCGTCCACCGAATTCACAAAGCGGCTCTGTCCGAAGCCGCGGCCGCTGACCACGGTGATCATCTGTCCGGCGGCGAGCGAGCTGCTCAGCCCGGAGCTGGTGACGGTATTGGCGCTGGCCGCCGTAACGGCACCGCGGAATTTGGTGCGCGTGTGCTCCCACAACAGCATTTCGCCGGCATTCTGATGGCCGGGATCGCCCGGGTTGTCCCAGTCAAAGCGCGGCGCCATGTCGGTGGCGGAGTTTCCGCCGATATACACATGGCGGGAGGCCCCGTTGTTACCGGAGCCATAGATAAAGCGCCCCTGGCACCATCCATGCCCGTCGGTATAGTCCGAATTGTCATAATGTCCGCCGATGCAGTCCATGACACTGGCGTTGTCGGCCCCGCCGATATCCAACAGGAATCCGGTGGTGACATCGCCAAAACCATACAGTTTGCACTCTTTCACATAGAGTCCGTCGCAGTTGGTCAGGTAAGGCGCCTGGCGGAAAATAAATTCGCAGTTTTCGATCGTCAGGTTCTCGCTCTTGTGGAAATCGACAATGTTCTGGGTCGAAGACGAATTGAGCTGGCTGAAACGGCAGTTGATCAGGCGGCTGTTTTGGGATTTCCGGCAGCGCAGCAGCTTGCCCACATTGGAAGAGCCGCCGGCCAACCCGATATTTTCAAACACCGTTCCCGACAACGACGAATGGAACATGCCGTAGGCCGAGTCTTCGGAATAGGAGGAATGGGTGGTGATCACCGATTCCTGCGGTCCGGCGCCCAGCACGCGCTTATTGCCGAGGCCGGCATAGATGCGCTGGCGAACCGGATAGGTGCCGGCCGGGAAATAGATCGTGCCGCCACTCGGGCAGTCATCAATGGCTTCACCGATCGCGTCATAGTCATCCGTCGAACCATCGCCCTTGGCGCCATAATCTTTCACGTTGATCCAGGTTGCGGAATCGTTGCTGAATTCCAGTTCGTCCGCCACCTCCAGCGCAAGCGCAGGGCTCCAGCCATAATTTCCGCCGTGTCCGTTATGCACCCAGACGGTATAGCTTCCCTCGCCCACGTTTGAAGGGAGGGTGAAATCCGCTTTATAGGGGTTGGCACTGGAGCTCTCGAGCCACAGGTCGAGCTCCTCGATATAGAGGAAGCAGCTCCCGGCGCCCAGCTGAAGGTTTCTTCCGAAAACCGAAAACTCGCTGCCGGCGGCGATGGTGCCCAGCCCCAGCCACCAGGCTTCGGCCTGATTGACCGCAACCGGCAGACCGTAGCCCTCGCTGTTCCGGGGCCAGACCAGATACATTTCATTTTCCGGAAGCTCATCCGGAAAAGTCAGGGTGAGCTGCAGGCCAGCTTGCCGATTAATGAGACCATCGGCCAGCACATCGGCTCCACCGGACTTGCCATACACTCTAAAACGGGTATCCCGCCCTTCGGCATCACCGGCAAAAGTTGAAAACCCGGCGCCCGATAGCACCATGCTGTCTCCGGGACCATTGCTGCGGATCCACTCGGCAATTTCCGGAGTTCCGGCCGCCGGCGTCAGATTGGCATCCACCACTGCGGAAAGATCAAACGCCGTAAATGCAGCCGGAAAGGTTACATTGCCTGGCGGACCAGTGTGCTCAGGGGCCGGGAGGGTTTCTGCGATCGCGACAGAGCACACCAACCCCATCGCCGCCACACCGGCCAGATATTTTGTTGCTTTAATATTCATGTTTTTCCCGTTGTTTTGGTTTCGCAGCCCGCATCCGCCCCCGAGGATGCTTCTTCCGGTGTCGGTCGCCCGTCGCCGGAAGCGCGCTGCAGTCGACGAAGAGAGAGCACTTGCCATGCCATAAATCGCATCTCCCGCCATCTGAATAGCTCTTTTCAAGCCGGTAAAGTGTTTTTATTACACCTTGCTTCCCAAGGACTAACGACACTTTTTCTGGCCTGATGTAAAAGTCGCGATGTTTAGCGCGACTTCCCCGAAAGGTCAAACAAAATTCCGCCTCGACTTTCTTCCAACGAGAAAGAATCCCGGCGCCAAAATTCATTGGAACCCCTTCAAATAAAGGCTGTTGGCAAAATTCGCAGCACAATCGGGTTCCAATCATTTTTCGACTTCAAGCTCAACGGCAGGAGGCAATTGGCGTGGCCCGACAGATTTCTTACCCCTTGGGCGGCACCGGCTATCGCAGATTTCTCCGGCCGCATGTCTATGCAAAAATTGCGGTTCAACGGTAAAAGCCGCGTAACCCGGCGGCACCTGCGAACGCTTCTTTCCACCTAAGATTGCGGCCGCATCACCAGAAGCGGTTATTGAACATCGCGTCTTACGCAGGTATAAAAAACGGAACAGGTTACGGCAGCAATCCCGATTTGGTAAAGCCGAAGTTTATGCGTTCAGACTCATGCGTAACGCCGGCGGAGACAATAAGATGAAACGTCGATGGCTTCTTGCAGTATTGACCCTCCCGCTCCCGGTGACGGGGCTGATCCCGGCCGCGCTCATCTTCACGTTCCGATCCAGCCGCTGGACACATTCATTCGCGACACCCTCGACTCCCATATTCTGGCTTGGGGCAGCTGCCGGGGGGCTCGGGTTTGCGCTTGCTCTATGGTCCGTGTTGACATTTGCTCGACACGGCAAAGGGACTCCGGCGCCCTGGGATCCGCCGACACGATTCGTTGTGCGTGGCCCATATTGTTTTGTCCGGAATCCGATGATCCTTGGCGTCATCCTGTTTCTTCTCGGGGAGGCCGTACTGCTTTGGGCTGTCCCGCTGTTTGCCTGGTTCGTCCTCTTTCTCGCCGGAAACATCCTGTATATTCCTTGGGTTGAGGAGAAGGGGCTCGAGCAGCGGTTCGGAACCACCTATTTACAATACAAACAGTGCGTCCCGCGCTGGATTCCCCGAAGGAGGGCCTGGCGGTTGACGGATAAATCCGGATAAGATGAAACGAAGCTCACCGGCGAAGATGCTTTGTAATAAATGGAGATGATTCATGAGGAACGACCTTAGATTCACAGTTATTGCAGCAATGCTCTTGCCCTCGGTGTTCATTGGAAAAACCATGGCAGAAGAAAGAGATAGCATTCCTCTCCCCCCGCCGCGCTTTGACAGCGACTATTCGGTTGAGCAGGCATTGCTCAACCGCCGTTCGGTGAGGGACTATTCGAATGAAGCGCTATCGCAACAGGAATTGGCTCAATTGCTTTGGGCCTGTCAGGGGATCAGTAAAATCGAAACCTGGAAGCTGGGCCGAAAGGATGCGCAGTTCAGTTACCGCACCGCACCGTCGGCGGGGGCGCTCTATCCGCTGGAGGTGTATGTGCTGGTGAAGCGGGTGGATGGATTGGACGCGGGTCTCTACTGCTATCGGCCCGGCCCCGGAATAGATAACCACGCTCTTGAGCAGCGCCAGAAAGGCGATCGCTCCGCGGAACTGGCCCGTGCCGCCCAGGGTCAACGCGCGGTCACGAAGGCGGCCGCCAACATCATCATTGGCGGAATCATCGACCGAACGGCGGCTAAGTATGGCGACCGGGCACGACGCTATGTCTTGATCGAGGTGGGTCATGCCGCCGAAAACCTGTGCCTGCAGGCACCGGGATTGGGGATCGGCGCTGTCCCCATCGGGGCTTTTTCGGATGATAAACTCCGGAAGTTTGTCGATGACGATGTTGAGCCCTTCTACATCCTTAGCGTGGGAAAGAATCGATAGATGCTTTTGAGAAGATGCGGTCCGTGAGATAAAACATAGACAGAAAATTGAAATCGCCCGGTCTGATTATGCAACCGAATCTGACTACAAGCAGGCCATTGCAGGAACGAAGAAAAAAGGAGGATTCAGGAACAAATGATCTATTCAGCCAAAGCCATAATTGCAGCCCTCATCGTTGGAATCTTTGGCCTGTTTCTGCTCTGGACAGGCATCACCGGCAACATCATCAAGACCTGTGACGGAAAAGCATTTCTCCCCCGTTGGATGTATATCCTCAGCGGCATTGTGGTTTTGATTTTGCCGACGGCCTATATTGTGGTCTGGTTTTACGTTAAATAAAGAAATTCAGCCGCGGATATCCGCCGGTTACTTTGTGAGTGATTTAATCGCGGAGCAGTGAGCCCGAGCGAACGCCAAAATTGTCCTACGCACCCAAATGGCAACACTTTTGTATACCTGCGCCCGACCCTCACCCCCGCAACGGTCGCCCCATCACCCTATGCGCCAAGCCCTTAGGCCCAAAGCAACCAGATGGCATACCTCTTGCAAAACAACGCCCCGCTGTGTTGATCCTGAATGTCAGGATCGAGGATGTAACAACAGGAGAGAGAAAATGCCAAAATCACGATTGGCAGCCATTCTGGCTGTCTTTGCTGCGCTATTGTGCTCTGCAGGCACGGTTTTCGCGGCCGAAGGATCCACCCAGGTTGACACCGGTACGACGGCGTGGATGCTAACCTCTACCGGACTGGTACTGCTGATGGTTCCCGGTCTGGCCATGTTCTACGGCGGGCTCGTCCGCACCAAGAACGTACTCGGTACCATGATGCACTCGTTCGCCGCCATGGCGATCGTCGGCGTCCTCTGGATGGTCTGCGGCTATTCCATGAGCTTCGGCCCCAACGTGCTCGGCGGCTGGTGCGGCTGGAATTCCGACTACTTTATGCTCAAGGGCATCGATACCAACATTCTGGAGGCCGGCATTCCGGAATATGTCTTCGCCATGTTCCAGGGCAAGTTTGCCATCATCACCCCCGCCCTGATCGCCGGCGCATTTGCCGAGCGCGTCAAGTTCCGCGGCTACTGCATCTTCATCGCTCTCTGGAGCCTGCTGATCTACAACCCGCTCTGCCACTGGGTCTGGGCGGAAGACGGCTTCCTTTTCCAGAAAGGCGCCATCGACTTTGCCGGCGGCACCGTCATTCATATTTCCGCCGGTGCGGCCGCACTCGTCGCCGCCTTCTATCTCGGCCCGCGCCGCGGCTATCCGAAAACCGCGATGCACCCGAACAATCTTGTGATGACCCTCATGGGCGCCGGACTCCTCTGGGTCGGCTGGTTCGGCTTCAACGCCGGCTCGTCCGTCGCCAGCGGCCTCGTTACCGCCCAGGCACTGACCGTCACCCAGGTTGCCGCCGCGGCCGGCGCGCTTTCTTGGATGGTGCTCGAAGGCATCCTGCACAAAAAGGTAACCACCCTCGGCTTTGTTTCCGGCGTACTCGCCGGCCTCGTGGCCATCACCCCGGCCGCCGGTGCAGTTCAGCCGTGGGGCGCACTGGTGCTCGGAGCCGTTGCCTCCGTCCTCTGCTACCTTGCCATCGAGATGAAAAACAAGCTCGGCTACGACGACACCCTCGACGTCTTCGGCATCCACGGCGTTGCCGCCCTCTGGGGTGCCGTCGGCCTGACCTTTGTTCTGCGCCCCGGCACCATCGACTGCTCGTTCGGACATCAGCTATGGGTCCAGACCGAAGGCTGTCTCGTCAGCCTCGCCTATGCCGGCATCATGAGCTTTGTCCTGATCGTCCTCGTCGACAAGCTGTTCGGTTTCCGCCTCACCGAAGACGAAGAAAAGGCCGGCATGGACCACAGCCTGCACACCGAGCACGGCTATGGTATGCTGAACCTTAATTCATAATGAAGTGTTAAGTGTTAGGCCACGGCCCACCCGCACCGGATCTAAAACTTAACCACTTAAAACCCAAAACTTTCAAAAAGGAACTTTTTGATATGAAACTGATTACTGCAATTATTCAGGAAGACAAACTCGACGAGGTACGCGAAGCCTTGACCGCGGCCGAAATCGGCCGCATCACCGTCAGCCGCGTGGCCGGGCACGGCCGCCAGGAAACAACCGAGATCTACCGCGGCCTGGTCGTGGCGCCCAACCTGATTCCCAAGGTGGAGATCAAGGTCGGCGTCAACGACGAGTTTGTCGACATCACGGTCGACACCATCCTCAAGGCCGCCCGCCACGGCGAAGACGGCAAGATTGGCGACGGCAAAATCTTCATCACCCCGCTCGAGGAATGCATCCGCATCCGCACCGGTGAGCGCGGCGGCGAAGCCATCTAAGATTATGCCAAATTTGGCGCATTGTGCAGGCGCATGAGACAATTTTGTCTCATGCGCCCTTTTGGCATGACGGCCTGCGCATCCGCCATCCCGCTTAACACCAATCACTTAGCCCCTTCGCACACCCCACTGGCACAACTCCTGCGAACCCCGCCGCCTAGTTTTTGTATGATCACGGCCGTTGTGGCCCGGCAAACCGCGCCGGCCGGAATCTGAGGATGCAACATTAACAGGAGAGAGAAATGCCGATTGGTAAGAAAGTGGCCGCAACGGTCACTTTTCTGGCGGGCTTGGGCCTGGCGGGAACAGCGATGGCCGCAGAAGGAGATGCTGCGGGAGAACTGGCGAGTTCATCAAACACCCTTTTCATTCTGCTTGGTGCAGTAATGATTCTGGCGATGCATGGCGGTTTCGCCTTTCTTGAGGTCGGCTCCGTCCGCCGCAAGAACCAGGTGAACGCGCTCAACAAAATTATCTGCGAGTGGGGCTTTTCCACGATCATCTACTTCCTGATCGGCTACCCGATCGCCCGTGGCGTTTCGTTCCTCGTCCCCGTGCAGGAAATGGCGGTCGACCACGGCTTTGAATACGTCAAATTCTTCCTGCTGCTCGGCTTTGCGGCCTGTATTCCCGCCATCATTTCCGGCGGCGTAGCCGAACGCGCCAAGTTCTGGACCAACTCGCTCGCCGGCGGCATTTTCGTTGGTCTCGTCTACCCGCTGATCGAAGGGATGACCTGGGGCAAATTCAGCAACTGCCTCGGCGGAGCCGATGGCTGGCTCGCCACCACCTTCGGCGCACCGTTCCACGACTTTGCCGGCTCGGTCGTCGTACACGCCACCGGCGGCTGGCTCGCGCTTCCCGCCATCATCCTGCTCGGCGCGCGCCTGAAGCGCTATGAGACCCAGTCGATCAAGGTCAGCTCGATCCCCTTCCTCGCACTGGGCAGCTGGATCCTGATCGTCGGCTGGTTCGGCTTCAATGTTATGAGCGCCGGCGCGCTTAAATCCGTTTCCGGCCTCGTGGCCATCAACTCGCTGATGGCGATGGTCGGCGGCACGATTGCCGCTCTGGCGATTTCCAGGAACGACGCCGGTTTCGTACACAACGGCGCGCTCGCCGGCCTCGTCGCCGTCTGCGCCGGCTCCGACATCTACCACCCCGTCAGCGCGGCGCTCGTCGGCGCCATTGCCGGGGCCATCTTTGTCTTCATGTTCGAGACCGAAACCGAAAAGTGGCGGATCGACGACGTCCTCGGCGTCTGGCCGCTGCACGGCATCTGTGGCGCCTGGGGCGGCATTGCCGCCGGCATCTTCGGCCAGGAGGCGCTCGGCGGCCTCGGCGGCGTCTCCTTCTTCTCGCAGCTGATCGTTACCGCAATCATCATCGTGATCTGCCTCGTGGCCAGCACGCTGGTCTACGGCGCCCTCAAGCTCACCGTCGGCATCCGCCTCGACACCCACGAAGAGCTGCGCGGCTCCGACCTGACCGTCCACATGATTGAAGCCCACCCCGAAGAGGCAATGTAAGAGGATAGTTTTAAGTGTTAGGTGTTAAGTTTTAGGCTCCCAATGACGCCTATAACTTAACCACTTAAAACCAATTCCGGAGGAATTTATTATGAAAATGATTATTGCAGTAATTCAGCCCGAAAAGCTCGACGATGTGAAGGAAGCGCTCTTCCACGCCGAGGTTCACAAAATGACCGTCAGCCGCGTCCGCGGCTGCGGCCAGCAGATGGGCTTCACCGAACATTACCGCGGACAGGTTCGCTCCGTTAACCTGCTCGACAAAATCCGTATCGAGATCGCCGTGAACGACGAGTTTGTCGATGACACCGTCAAGGCCATCGTCAAGGGCGCCAAGAGCGGCACCATTGGCGACGGCAAAATCTTCGTCATGCCGATGGAGGAATGCATCCGCATCCGCACCGACGAAACCGGCCCGGAAGCCATCGGCTAAAAGGTCTTTCTTTGACAGGATGAACAGGATCTACAGGAGATGGTTAAATAAAATCCTGTTCATCCCGTCTAAAAATTCTCCGCCGCAAACGTCCTAAAAATCGACGTCGGAGTGGAGGCGGTTTTCGAGCATCGGCGCGGCGTCGTCCCAGCCCTTGGCCAAAGCATGCAGATCATGCTTGAGGCGCGTGCTTTCCTTAAAGCGCTCCTCGTTGGAAATATCGGTGCGGCGCGCCAGTGCCGCCTGCTCGCGCTCCAGATAGCGCTTCCAGAAAAGCAGGATATAGCGCTGCGCCAGCTCGGCCGCCGAGGTTTCGGAATCGATCGCGCGCGACTCCTCGGCCATCACGCGGCTGATCACCTTCTGCGTATCCTCATCAAAATCGTGCAGATCTTCCGTGAGGGTTTCGGGCGGATCAAGCATCAGGATTTCGCCCAGCTTTTTGCAGGTCGGATCGGTCAGCAGATAGGGCGGCAGAAAATCGTGCACGAGCGGATGGACCTCGTGATAGTGATGCGCCAGCAGTTCGAGCAGCGCGGTCTCCTGACGCGGATAGGTCTTTTGCGGAACCGGTGCCGGCGGCGCCGCCTCCTCTTCGCGGCGCGGCACGGGCTTCTGCTTGGTGCGCCGCAAATCCTGCATCAGCGCCTGCGGCGAAATATTGAGTCGGTCGGCGGCGCGGTGGATCATCGGGTCGCGCCGCGCGGCGGAAGGACAGTGATTGATCAGGTTGAGCACCGCCTGCACGACGCGCATGCGTCCGGCTTCGGTAGTTGTATCTTCCTGCTTCTGAAAAGCGTCGACAAGAAAATCGAGCGCGGAAGGCGCTTCTTTAATGAGTTCGGTCAACGCTTCGGGGCCGCTCTTTTTGATGAGCGAATCGGGATCTTCTTTTTCCGGCAGCGTAACCACGCGGACGCTGAGCTCGGTGGCGATAAAGGTTTCGGAAGAGCCCAGCGCAGCCTTGAGCCCGGCGGCGTCGGAGTCGAGCACGAGAATGACCTCGTCGGCATAGCGCTTAATCAGCCGCGCATGGTTTTCGGTGAGCGCGGTGCCCTGCGAGGCAATCACATTATGCAGTCCGGCCTGATGGCAGCGGATCGCGTCGATCTGCCCTTCCACCACAATGGCCTGACGTGATTCGACGATGGCCTTGCGCGCCTTGTCGAAAGCGAAGAGCACGCGGTTCTTTTTGAAAAGCAGCGTTTCGGGGCTGTTGACATATTTGGCGCCCTTTTCGGCCTTGTTCATGATGCGGCCGGAAAAACCGATGACGCGGCCCATCTGGTCGCAGATCGGAAACATGACGCGGTTGCGGAAGCGGTCATAGTGGCTGGTCTGGCCGCCGCGGTCGGACGGAACCACCAGACCGGCGTCTTCGAGCTGGTCAGCCTCGTATCCTTTTTTGAGCGCGCGGCTCAGCAACCCTTCCCAATCGTTGGGCGCATAGCCGATCTGAAATTCTTTGATGATGTCCGGCGGCAGATCGCGCTCTTCGAGATAGCGGCGCGCCTCGGCGCCTTCGGGGCTGTCGAGCAGCATGCGGTGATAAAAGTTGGCGGCGTCGGTGTGGAGCTTATAGAGCACATCCTTGTTGCCGCTCTTTTCGGGCTGCCCGCCTTCATATTGGATTTCGACGCCGACGCGGTCGGCCAGCACATTGACGGCCGTCACAAAGTCGACCTTTTCATATTCCATTACAAAACGGAAGACGTCGCCGCCGGCGCCGCAGCCGAAGCAGTGGTAAATCTGGCGGGCGTCGTTGACGGTGAACGACGGTGTTTTTTCCTTATGGAACGGGCAGTTGCATTTGTAGGTCGAGCCGCGGCGACGCAGTTCCGGCAGATACGCGCCGACCACGTCCACAATATTGCAGCGCGCGCGTATCTCTTCAATCGTCTCTTTGGGAATCATCGCCATGTCGTAATCTACCGTCTCCAGAAATGCTGTACGCTACCTGACTCCGTGTAACGAGGCAACCCCGACCTCCGCCTCACCACCCGAAGCAATGATCCATCCACTCCAACAACATGACCAGTTCCGACGGAAGGTTCGCTTTGCAGTCCGCATCATTCTCCGCTTTCTCGTAAAGGTCCGATACGGTCGCCGTCCACTCATAAATAAAGTTACCATCCTCGTCATCCTTGTTGAAAGCATCGAGGTCTACGTCCGGAATGGATAGCCCTTCGGCAACGAGAAAATCATAGATGCATTCACGCGCCTCATCTTCAATATAGGCAAACTCGTCGGCGCTCTCCCGAAACTGTTTCCCCAACTCGGCAATGCGTTCTTTAACGGCCTCAAACTTCATTACTCAACACCTTCTTTATATGCCACTTCAGCAGTTCAAAACTGTGGCTGTCCAATGCTCGCTGGCCCGTCAACATGGAGGTCAGGAACACCGGAACCGTACGCTCCCCCATCGGGAAGAAATAGTGACCGGCCTCTTCGCTGTAGGTCAGCCCCTCCCAATGATCTTTAACGAGCCGCCCGCCAAACGCGTTTGCCACAACAATGGCCCGCGGTCGGCTCTCTCTGACCAGCTCCCACGACATCTTAATTTGCTCTTGCCCGAATTCAGTCAATTTGGTTCCGGTTTTATTAATCAGGATCATCTTCTTGAGCGCGCTCTGACTCGTCTCACGAACAAAAAAAAGGTCAATGTGTTCCCACTCCACATCAACATCTTCGGCAATTTCCTTGAAGCGTTTGAAGTAGGGGTGATTGCCGCGCGCTCCGGATTCGTTATCGACGTAATCCGCAAAACGGAATCCGGAAGGAGGCGGGAAGGCATAAAATGAGTTGATGTCAATCTGTTTACCCAACACCTGCTTAAAGCCGCGCGCGCTAAAGGATGGATTGATCCCGATGAACAGCAGGCGATCCTGCTTTAACTCCTCGGCAAACAATGGAACTCGCCTGTTTCTGGACTGCTCCGGGATCCGCTCCCACAGCGTCATCAGCCGGTTGTTGAAATCGTGATAATTCATGGCATCGATAATAAGTTAAAAATGTCCGCGCATTGGCTATGAGAACATGGATTAGCACAGAGAAAACCATCTCCGTGAACCTCGGTGACCTCTGCGGTGAAGAAAAGGGGAATTATTCCACCACGCCGGCCTCTTGCTGCTCCAGAAGGCGGACGCGGAGCTGCTGCACTTTTTCGTCGAGCGACTCGCGGGTGAGGTGGGGCTGGAGCGGCGGCGCAAGCTTATTGCAGACGAAGCGGCCGGTGTAGGATTTGGCGGAAAAGTTTTCGCCGACGGATTCGGAGCCGAGGACGACGAGGAAAACCATCGCGAAGAGGGCGATCAACGCGCCGCGGAAAAAACCGAGCAGGAAGCCGTAGACTTTGTCGGAGCGGTCGGAAATCTGGGTTTTGAGCAGGCTCTGCAGCAGCTTGCTGACCACGAAGAAGAGGATAAAGGCCAGCGCGACCGCGCCGGCAAGAATCATCCACGTCAGATAGGTTTCGTTAACGCGATGAAAGACGTTGCGAAAATAGTCAAAAATCGAGGGATAGGCAAAAAAGAGCGTCACGCCGAGCGCCAGGAACGTCAGGATATGCGCCAACTGCGCGGCAAACCCCTTCTGGAACCCGCCCCAGGCAAACAGCAGGCCGACCGCCACAAAAATTACATCAATAAAGCTCAACCACTCCGGAATCATCGAAAAAACCTCCATTTCGATCCGATGAAACTATGGAATTTCTCATAGCAATTTCAAAGCCACATCTGCCCTGAATTTAGCTTTCGGTTAAAAACGGGGCAGTAAATGTGCCGTTTATTAGGAAATAGCGCAATTTTGATTAAAAACCACAATATGTTGTGTGTGTCCCTTGACACTCCCACATTCCTTTGCATACCATCTCGGTCGCTTTAAAGGCAAAAAACCGCGCTTTTTTTATCTAACTCACTAACAATCAAGGGGGAAATATGTCGGGAGGAAAGACTCAAACCAACGCCGCATTCGACGGATTTCAGAAACGCTCAGGACTCGTTGTTCCATTCAGTTGGCAAAAAATTGAACTGGCGATCGACCGCGCCGTCGATGACGTTGCCCGCAAAAACCAGACCGCCAAGAACGAAGGGCTGGCCTCGAAGGTCACCGACCAGGTGCTGCAGCAGCTCAATAATCCGCAGAGCGAATTTTATGTCCACCCCGACGAAAGCGGCAAACGCATCCCCAAGATTGAGGACGTTCAGGACCTCGTTGAAATCCTTCTTTCCGAAAACGGCGAAACCCTCGTGGTCGCCACCTATAAACGCTACCGCAAGCAGCGCGACATCGCCCGCCGCAACATCCGCGTCCGCGGCGATGCCGACGGCAAGGTTGATGTAACCGACGCCAGCCTCCTGCTCGTTGAATCCTCCTCCAACAACGTCAACCTCCCGTGGGACCGCAAGCGCATCGTTAAACAGATCCTCGACAAGACCGACCTCTCCATCGAGCTGGCAATCAACGTCGCTAAATCGGTCGAAAACCGCATCATCGCCGGCGACATGGGCGTCGTAAACACCACCCTCATCCGCGAGCTGGTCAACAACGAGCTGATGGAACGCGGTTATTCCCAGCAGCTGCGCGACCTTTCCCTCTATCGCGTCTCCAAGGATTATCTCGAAAACCTGATGTTCACCAAATCGACCGAAAACTCGAACATCGTGAACAACAATCCTGAGGCGGTAAACCTCGGCATCGCCGAGCTGGTCCTCAAACAGTGGGCGCTCGACACCATCTTCACCCCCGAAGTCAAGCGCGCGCACGATACCGGCGCCGTTCACGTTCACGACCTCGGCTATCCGACGCGCGTCTACTGCTCGTCGCACTCGATCGAGTATGTCAAAAAGTATGGTCTCAACGGCCTGATCAACCTCAACACCTCGTCGAGCCCGGCGCGGACCGCGTCGGTCCTGACCGGTCACCTCAACACCTTCCTCGCCTCGATGCAGGCCAACTATGCCGGCGCGCTTGGCATTGCCTACATCAACATTCTCTATGCACCGTTCCTCGTCGGCATGGACCGCAAGGAACTCAAGCAGGTCGCGCAGGAGCTCATCTTTAACGGCTCGCAGAACGCCTTCTCGCGCGGCGGCCAGACGCTCTTCCTCGACTTTAACATTCACACCGGCGTCCCGAGCTACATGAAATCCGTCCCGGCCATCGGCCCCGGCGGCCACTATCAGCTACGCCTCAAGGACGGCTCCATCGTCGAACTCACCGAAGAGCTGCGCGGCGATCTCGATGCCGCCGGCAATAAGATGATGGATCTGCTCTACGACGACCCGGAGCTCGGCCCGCGCCTCGTGTTGCGCGAACTCGCCGACGAAGCCGAAGGCATGATCTACGACCCCGACGTCCAGGCCATGCTCGAAGAAAACGGCGAAGCGATCGTCACCTACGGCGACTACACCCAGGAAGCGCAGGACTTCTGCTCCGTCCTGCTCGAAGTCTTCGCCGAAGGCGACGCCCACGGCCGCATCTTTGAGTTCCCGAAGTGCGACTTCCACGTTTCCGACGAAACCTACGAAGATCCGGCACAGTATAAAATCTTTATGGAAGCGTGCGAGCTCGCCTCCAAGAACGGCTCGACCTACTTTATCTTCGACCGCGACGAAGTCACCCTCTCCGCCTGCTGCCGCCTGCGCACCACCATCAGCGACAGCCGGATGCTCAAGCATCCCGAGAGCATGCGCTTCTGCGGCTTCCAGAACGTCACCATCAACATTCCGCAGGCCTCCTACCGCGCGGCGCGTACCGGCGGCGACATTATGCAGAACTTCTTCGACGAGCTCGACCGCACCATGGAACTCGCCGTTGACGCCCACCTGCAGAAAAAGGCCAAAGCCGCCGAAATGCTCAGCGGCCCCGGTCATCCGCTCTGGCAGATCGGCAAGGAAGCCAACGACGGCAAGCCGTATGTCGACCTCGAAAACTGCACCTACATTCTCGGCCTCATCGGCGTCAACGACGCCGTCAAATTCCTGATCGGCCAGGAGCTGCACGACAGCAACGAAGCCCAGCGCTTCGGCCTCAAGATTGTGGCGCACATGTACCGCAAGGCCAAAAAGATGGCGGCCAAGCACAACCTCAAGATTACGCTCGAGGAATCGCCGGCCGAATCCGCCGCGCGCCGTCTGGCCAAGTCCGACCTGATTTACTTTGCTGACGAGGCCAAGGACACCGTCAAAGGTCCGGAAGATGCTGAATATTACACCAACTCGATCCACCTCGCGGCCGAAGCCGACGTTTCGCTGGTCGACCGCATCGTCGAGCAGTCCAAATATCACAGCATGATCGAGTCCGGCGCCATCACCCACTGCTTCATCGGCGAAGAGCGCCCCGACGCCAATTCCATCGCGCACCTGATGACCGAGGTCTTCCACCGCACGCAGTCCGCACAGGTCTGCGTGTCGCCGGAGTTCACCTTCTGCGACAACTGCCAGCACCAGACGCGCGGCTTGCTCGAAAGCTGCCCCGAATGCGGATCGACCGAAGTGGTCGGCGAAACCCGCGTGGTCGGCTACTTCAGTAAGGTGCAGAACTGGAACAAGTCCAAGCGCTACGGCGAACTGCTCGCCCGCCACGCCGGCCGCTACAACATTGTGGAAGCCGACGACAACGAACTCGTAACCGCCTAACAGGATGTATTTTCCGCCACAAAGAGCACAAAACTCAATCTCGGCACCCGCTCATTTTGAGAACTTTGAGCCCTTTGTGGCAAAAGAAAGGATATAAAGATGGCTGCAAAATATCAGATTAAAGTATTCGGCAAAGAGGGTTGCGACAAATGCCACACCCTTAACCAGCGTCTCGATAAACTGCTCAAAAAGGAAGAATACGCCGACTTCGAAAAGCTCTACTGCGACGTCGAAACCATCGACGGCCTCGTCGCCTTTTCCGAAGCCGAGTGCATCAATCCCTCGCGCATTCCCGCGATGATCGTCGGCGAATGGAGCGAGGAAGCGGGCGAATACACGCTCGTCCCGACCAAGGAGCCCAGCGCCAAGGATGCCGTCTGCAAAAAATCCAAGCTCTACCAGTATCTTGGCCTGCAGACCGACTATTCCGACGTCGGCAAAGGCGTCATCTCCCCGAAGATGATCCAGTCCATCCTCACCGAAGCCCAGGCGTAAAATCGCCACGGATAAACACTGTAAAACACGGACGAACGGGAAATCCGAGTTCATCCGTGTTTTTCTGTGCCGGATAATTGCAATGAACAACAGCACCTCCATCTATGCCTATCTGGAAAAGCCCTCGATGGTGGATTATCCGAAGCATTTTGCGGCGGTCTTCTTTACCAGCGGGTGCAACTTTGCGTGCGGCTTTTGCCATAACGCCGCACTGATGGGCAAAAAGCAGGCCGGCCTTTCGTGGGATAAACTCGAAGCCGCCTGCACCAAATTTAAGAGCGACTGGGTCAACGGTGTCGTCATTACCGGCGGCGAACCGACCATGGCCGGCGACCTCCTCGAACTGATCCGCTTCTTCAAAGAGCGCTTCGGCTTTGACGTCAAGCTCGACACCAACGGCTCCAATCCGCAGCTGCTTGCAGCGTGCCTGCCGCTCGTCGACTATGTCGCCATGGACGTGAAGACCGGCTTCTCCGACTATCCGGACCTTGTCGGCTATTCCAACACCGCCGCCATCCGGCAATCCATTGAACTGATCAAAGCCGAAGCCAAAGATTACGAATTCCGCACCACCGTCATCGCCCCCTTCCACAGCGACGAGCAGATGGATGAAGTCGCCGAAGTCGTTCGCGGCTCCAAACGCCTCGCTTTGCAGGCCTTTATTCCGCGCGACGACCTGCCCGGCAAAAAATTCAGAACCGTTGCGCGCACCACCGCCGCGCGCCTCAACGAACTGCATGAGCGCATCGCCGGCTGCGCCGACGAAATCCTCCTGCGCGGCGCATAGTCACCGCCGGCTGTCGTAGGCCCAGTGCAGGAGGGCCTGGCGCTGGCGCGGGCGGCACGCGAGGTCGCCGGGGGCGCAGTTTTTGGCAATTTGCGCAATATGGCGGGTCATGGCGCGCCAGCGTTTGATCTGGCGTTCGTCATCTTCATGGCGGCGCCCCATGTAGTAGCGGCAATACCACTGAAACCAGCCGCGCGGATCGTCGGGATGGATCCATCCTTTTTCTTTCCAGTAGGCCAGCGGCTTGGAGGCGTCGACGCCGAAATAGTTGAGCGCCGGATCGCGGCGGTCGGGAGAGAGCTTTGCCCTTTGAAACCACGACGCCGGAAATTCGGCGCGGCAGTCGGTCATATATTTTCCGCCAAAGACGCCCATTTCGAGGAGTTGCTTCGGCGTCAGCTCCGGCTTGAAATCGGGATGTAAATTCCGGCCGGCGGGCTCGGTCAGCAGGTAGCGATAGCCCTGCTGCATCCGGTCGTTGACGATCACTTCCTTCGGCTTCATAGCCAACGTGTAACAAAAGAGCGCAAAGAGCGCAAAGGTTGGGATTGATTTGTCGGGAGAGGCGGGCATAATCCCGCGCCACCAACCTTTTTAATTGGAGAAGAAGCCATGCCGAAAATCACCGATCTGAAACTCGAAAACATTGAATCCCTTTTTCCGGAATCGTTTACGCCCGACCAGATTGCGAAAGCCCAGACGCTTTTCCTGAAGGAAGTCGCGGAAACGATGCACGAGTTTTACGGCGGAAAGATGCAGACGGTTCCGAAGGCGGGCTATTATGGCTTTAACTGGTTCAACGTCTGGTATTCGCCCGGCGTCTCCAAAGTCTCCACCGAAATCCGCGAAAACCAGGCGCGCTCGTTCGACCTCTCCAACCGCCACAACCTCATCGCAGTCGTCTCCGACTCCACCCGCGTGCTGGGCGACGGCGACTGCGGCCCGGCCGGCGGCCTCGGCGTGATGGAAGGCAAAGCCTATCTCATGAAATATCTCGGCGGCGTCGATGCCATCGCACTCTGCATCGACTCGCGCGACGAAAACGGCAACTCCGACCCGAAGAAAATCATCGACTTTGTGAAGATGCTCCAGCCGAGCGTCGGCGGCGTTAACCTCGAAGACATTTCCCAGCCCAACTGCTTCGAGGTGCTCGACACGCTGCGCGAAGAGTGCGAAATCCCGGTCTGGCACGACGACGCCCAAGGCACCGGCTGCGTCACCCTCGCCGGTCTGATCAACGCCGTAAAGGTAGCCGGTAAAAAACTCGAAGACGTCAAGATCGCCATGCTCGGCGCCGGTGCGTCCAACACCACCATCGCCAGCCTCATAATCCAGGCCGGCGGCGATCCGAAAAAGATGGTGATCTGCGACTCCAAGGGCGGCCTGCACACTGACCGCGCCGATATTAAAGCCGACACCGCCTTCTACAAAAAATGGGATCTCTGCAAGATCACCAACCCCGACAAGGTTAACTCGATTGAGGAGGCCATGAAAGGCGCCGACGTGCTGATCGCCCTCTCCCGCCCGGGACCGGACACCGTGAAGCCGGAATGGGTCAGCTCCATGGCCGACAAGGCGATCTGCTTTGTCTGCGCCAACCCCGTGCCGGAAATCTATCCACACACCGCCAAGGAAGCCGGCGCCTACATTGTCGCCACCGGCCGCGGCGACTTCCCGAACCAGGTCAACAACTCGCTCTGCTTCCCGGGACTGCTCAAAGGCGCACTGCTCGTTGAGGCCAAAAAGATTACCGACAAGATGGCCATCGCCGCCGCCTACGCCATCGCCGAGGTTGCCGAAAAGAAGGGGCTGCGCCCCGACTATATCGCGCCGCTGATGGACGAAACCGAAACCTTCCCGTCCGTCGCCAAGGCCGTCGCCATGCAGGCGATCGAAGACGGCGTCGCCCGCGTTGAAATGAGCGCCGACGAAGTCTATGCCCGCGCCCAAAAAGAGATCGGCGAAGCGCGCGAGCTGACCCACCACCTCATCGACGAGGAATACATCAAAAAGCCGACGCCCGAAATGCTCGAAGCCTGCCTCGAAAAGGCGATCGCACAGGTGGGATAAAGCGGGATCGCCGATCCCGCCTACAACAGCAAGCCCATCCATCCGGACGGGCTTTTTCTGTGTCTATACAATTTAAAATGTATATCTTTTTGAAAGTTTTACAGACGCAGGATCTGAAACCTGTCGAAACGCAGTACGGAAGATAAAACGGGAACTGGAACGATGACCAAAAAATACTCGAGCGTTTCGGATTTGATCAAATCCATAGATCTGCCCGACGAGGAGAAAAAGGAGCAGATCGACTATATCAATGCGCGAAGCCTTTCGCGGCTGCTCACGGTCATGCGCGTCAAGAAGGGCATGAACCAACAGCAGGCGGCAGAAAAGTGCGGCGGTACCCAAAGCCGCATCTCTAAACTGGAATACAAGGAGGACCGCAAGATCACGATCGGCGAGCTGCTCGACTATTCCGACGCCCTCGGCCTGGATTTGTTCGTACAGTTCACTCCCCAAAAAATAAAAATTGTGGACCGCGTGAAAATGCATGCCTTTCAGATCGAGCAACTACTTCAGCGCCTGGTGAAGCTCAGCAAAGGCGACAAAGAGATGGAAAAGGCCGCCGCATCCTTTCATGGCGAATGTCTAGTCAACCTGCTCTCCATCGTCGGTAAAAGTCAAAAGTCTATTCGCCCCCACAAGGGAAAACAGCTGACCGTCGTCGGTCCGCCCGAACTTGAACAAATGATCGAAGAGGAATGCGTTGGAACCTGATCACAAAGAAGCCATGAAAGGGTCTTCCTGAGACGAGCCGGTTGAAACTTTGATTTCACAATCATCCGGCAGACAATTGCGGAATGCTTGTTTGCCGAATGGACTTGGCGGGCTTCATTTGCCACGAAAGCACAATGAAGTCTTTTATTCGAACCACAATTATTTTTTCCCTGCTGGTTTCGGCCACGGCAAAACCCGGTGAACCCTATGTTTTGACGGGGCGTGAAAAATCGATTTTCGGCATCTCCCAGGCGGATATGAAGGCCTATCCGGCTCTCTACCGGGATGAGGATATCAATGCCTATTACAAGGCCTTTAAGGCGCTGAATAAGCTGAACGATGGAAGAAAGCTGCAGCGGGGAGAAGAGCTGATGTTCCCCCACACTAAGCGGAGCCAAGAGATTGAGGCCGCCGAAAAGGCAAAGGCCGCCAGAGCGGCGGCCGAAGCGGAAGCCGCGGCCGCGAGGGAACGGGAAAAAGAAGCCGCCGACAACCCGGAGGGTTCGGAGAGCTCAGAGGATCAGCTTTCGGTTTTTGGATCTGACTCGCGTTCCCGCACCAGTAGTGCCGACGCGGCGGCGGCTAAAAACGCGCGTACGGCAGCACAACGGAAAGAAGCCCGCCAAAGTGCGGTATATAATTTTCAACGCAGGCTGCTGCCGCGTTGGCTGCAAGATCACAGCAGCAATTTTGTTGAGAATATCGATGTACTTGTCGCCAAAGCACGCGCACACGTGGATGAGCCGTTTGCCGGAGCCCTCACCCTGCACTGTTATCCGGACAAGGAAATCCATGTGCTTGAGTTCGAGACCCCCGAGAAGGTCGAACAGTACTTTTTCCTGGCGATTAAAGGCGGGGGCGACAGCGAGCCTTCTCTTTACGCATTGGAAAAAGGGATCAGTTTTTTCGGCGCAGGGGATGTGAGCAAACTGTTTGAGCGCAAACCCGGCGGGGCGTTTTGCGAACTCGGCGGCAGAAAGTATGATGATCTCTCCGGCTTTCTGCCGGAACTGGAAGCGGGGCCGGCGGCGGATTCTGCCGCGGATTAACCCCTGGCGGCGACGAAGCGCCGCCCTCCATATCCAATCTTCGCAACAAGCCGGCCTCGTTCATCGCCGAAGATAGGTCTGCCTTTTATTGAACAAACCTCCTGTTCGAGGGGGCTTATTTAATAGAGGAAGGAGGCCGAGATGAACTGCTTAGCTTATCCATTAAAACATGTGAGCCATACGTGTGTAATCGTTCCGTTCGCCATGAAACTGGCGGATTTGCCGAAATCGGTTCGTCATGAAATCGATACGGATAAGACGAGTACCCGGGTTGAGCTTCATCCGGGACATCGGTCTTTATGGCTGAATGACGATGAAGCGCTCAGGGATATCAGGAGCGATGGATATCACATTCATGGAACACCGATCATGACCGGCTAAGGGCGCACGGCGTCAGTTCATGTAGCCGAAGACGTGATTCCCGATGGTCTTGCGGCCGCTGAGTTCTGTGGCCCAGGGCGGCGTGACTTTGGACGGATTGTAAAAGTGGGTCAGGAATTCCCATTTGCGGGTACTGGACATGAGTACCCAGGCAATGCCGTAGCAGTCGCTTCGCGCCTTAATGTCGGCGGGTTGCAGTCCGGCACCGGTGGCATAATAATCCGGAACTGCGGAGATTTGGTTCCAGCAGGAAAACTGTTTTTCCTTCAGGCAGGTTTCGACCAGTGAAGCCTTGGAAAGACGGGAGCGGGTCTGGATGACCGCCGCAACGGCCATTTTCCCTTTAAAGGGTTCGCCGCGGGCTTCGGCGTAAAGGGTATAGCTGATGATGCGCGCGGCTTCCTCGCTGTAGGGTTGTATCTCTTCCGGCTTAATCGCCGCACTGGCCAGCGCGGGAAGTCCCAGCAGCGCGGTGGTTACATCTCTTCGGGTACTCATCGGACGGTCTCCTGAAAAAGGGCGGATTCTAGCATGCCGGCGCAGCAATCCCCAGATGATTACCCTGAAATCGGGAATGAGCAAACCGTTAATAAACGCCAATGAAACGTGAATTTGCTATAAAATCGGCACTCCCGTTCGGGTTCTCAATGGATAGTCGCTCTACTTTCTCAGGGGAGTAGATTGATTTTAGCAATCCATCCGTGATTAACGTTTATGCGTGTTCATTAACGGTTTCATCTCCGGGCATGGAAATCAGCAGAGGCGGAAGCCGACGAGGCAGACATCGTCGTCGAAGGTTTGGTCGCCGGCGAAAAGGCGGGCCTCTTTAAGAATGGTGGGGAAAAGCTCCGGCAGGGACAGTGTATGATTCCGCGCAAAGGAATCGAGGAGCCGCTGCTCGCCATATTCCTCGTTGTTGCCGCCGGCAACTTCGAAGAGGCCATCGGTAAACAGAATTACGGCATCGCCGGACTTCACCTGCAGTTCCAGCGTGGGATATTCGGCCTCTTCCTGAACCGCCAGCGCCGGGCCCCGCAATCCGGGATCCGTCATGCACCACCCGACCCAACCGTCCGCACCCAGATGAACCGGGTTCGGGTGGCCGGCATTGGCCATGCGTACAGCACCGGTTGAAACATCGAGCACGAGGCAGCATGCAGTGGCGAAAATAAACTCATCCGACGAACGCAAAACGGGAACCAGCGCCTCATTCATCCGTTCAAGGAAGCGTCCCGGATCCTTTTCGGTGCGGGAGAGGTCGTCAACCAGGGCGCGGATAATGGCGGTGCAGAGGGCGGCGCGGACGCCGTGCCCCATGACATCGCACAGAAAAATGCCGGCCTCGGTTTCGGAGAGCTTATGGATGGAGCATAAATCGCCGCCGACGAGACCACCGGAATGGTAGTAGTGGTGAAATTTAACCAGCTGTTTGCCCGGCACAGCGCCCGCCGGGAAAACGGGATAGGCGGAAGGAAAGAAGGCTTTCTGGAGCTCGCCGGCCATGCGCAGGTCGTCTTGGATCTCATTGTTGATGCGTTTCATCTTTTCGGCATAGTGTCGAACCTCCTCGGCATAGCGGGCGGCTCGGAAATCAGCCTCTTTATGTGCCGTGATGTCGCGCGAAATGCCGAAGGTTCCAATGGTCTGCCCCGCCTCATTTTTGAGCGGCATCTTGGTGGTTGAAACCCAGGTAATGCGTCCGTCGGGCCAGGTTTCCTTTTCCTCCGCACCAACCAGCGGTGTGCCGGTTTCAATGATCCGCTGCTCATCATCGAAGGCCTCCTGCGCGTGGGCCGAGGCAAAAAGATCAAAGTCGGTTTTCCCGATCAATTGGTCGGACGACAGATCGACCCACTCGCAGAAGGCCTTGTTCACCAGAATAAACCGGGAATCAAGATCCTTGAAATAGATGTGATCCGTCATGTTATCCATGAGGCATTTCAGCAGATAACCCGTCTTTTCAAAGATTCGATCCATCGCCGTGTCTCCGTCCCGGCTCAGCGGGATATGTTATTTCGACTTACCAAGCAGTGATGCAATAAGCTGATTAAGATCTTTCGCCCGGAAGGGCTTTTTCAGGAAAGCCGTGCCGGGCTGTGCGGCCACCGCGCCGACCGCGTCGCGCCCGGTAAAGCCGGAGGTAAAAATAATCTTCGTATCTGCATTCATTTCGCGGATGCGCTCGCAGGCTTTGCGGCCGCTCATTTCCGGCATGACCACATCCATGATCACCAGGTCGATTTCACCGGAGTGCTCCTTGAAAAGATCGACAACCTCCCGTCCGTTCGAGGCCGAGATAACGCGGTAATTCAGGTCCGTGAGAATCTTGCTGGTGGTATTGCGGACAATCGACTCGTCGTCGGCAACCAGAATCAGCTGCCCGTCGCCACAAACCTGCTCCAGAGGTTCGGGGGGCTGGGGAGTGTCGGATTCTTCCATCAGCGGCAGCAGGATTTTAAATTCCGTTCCCTTGCCGAGTTCACTCTGCACAGAGATGGCGCCCTTGTATTCAACGATCGAACCATATACCGAAGCCAGGCCCAACCCGGTTCCCTTGCCCGGTTCGTGGGTGGTAAAGAAAGGTTCGAAGATTTTTTTCACATGCTCCGGCTTAATGCCGGAACCGGTATCACAGACTTCGAGACAGAAGAAGCGCCCGGGAGAAAGTTCGAATCCGGAGTCTTTGCATTCGCGCGCTCCAAGAGTGACGACGGAGGTTTTAAAAAGAATCTTTCCGCCCTGCGGCATGGCACGCTCTGCATTGAGCCCCATATTAAGCAGCGCATTCGTCAGCTGGGTATCATCGGCCATCACCATCGAATCAGGCGCATTAAACTGCGCTTCAACCGCAATGTTCTCGTTGACACTGGAGGTGAGAATTTCAACTGCATTGTCGATGGTAAGGTGCAGATCCGTCGGCTCAAGCTCCAGATTGCCTTTGCGGCCAAACGCCAGCAGTTTGTCCGTGAGCCGCGAGGCGCGGTCGGACAGGCTCAGAATCATCTCAATATATTTCCGGTCTTCCTCCTTGGCATCCATCTCCAGCACTTCTGCCACACTGCCGATGGAGGCCAGAATGTTGTTAAAGTCATGGGCCAGGCGGCCGGACAGCTGACCAACCGCCTCAAGCTTCCGGCTTTGCTCCAGCTGTTCCCGCGCAAGTGCCAGCGTTCGTTCCGCCTTTCGGCGCAACAGAATGTAGTGAACCAGAAGCACAATGATCAGCAGCATCAGCAAAAGCATGCCGATGGTGGCCCAGATAATTTCCTTATACTGCCCGTAGATGGAATAGGGTTTATTAAAAAGCACACTGCCTTCCGGCAGGCTGAGTTCAGGAATCCCGAACTCCTGCAGAACCTCATAATCAAACTTATAGATCAAGGGGCTGGGCTGCGCCTGCAGGTCCTCCATATAACCGTCCTGCAAAAACCGCACCGCCATTTCCGCGGGCGCCTCGCCCTGATAGTGCGGGCAGGTTATTTTTCCGCCCACCACACCATGGCCGACCACATCCCACAGGCAGTACACCGGCACCGTGCTCGCCCGCACCGTCATTCCCACGCTGTCCTCGCTCGAGATGAACGCGCCCGCGGGAGTCCGGAGATAAATGGCCCAAAGTACCAGTGCATCGCTAGGCAGCTCACGCAGCCGCCCGCACAGATTTTCCGGCGTAGCATCGTGCAGATATTCAATCTGCAGGCGCTCGGCAAACTGGGGCGCGGCCCGTTTGATCTGCTCCCGGAAGGCGAGTCCCGTCACGGTGTTGTCTGTGATGGCGAAAATGGTTCGGGTTTGAGGATGCAGCTGCAGCATCAGTTCAATCGTGCCGGCCACATCATACGTTTCGCTCACCCCGGTGAAGCGCGTTTTCCCCGCAAGCCGCTCCGGCTGAAAATCGGTAATCCCGGAAAAGAAAACCGGAACTCCGGCAAAAAGGGCATGGCGGAAATTAAGCAGAAAATTCAGGGCATTATCATCCGTGGAGATAATGGCATCAAACCGGACGTGCTGATATTTGTGGGCATACAGGCTGCGGAGATTTTGAAAGTGTTGCTCATCTGAGATCCGCTTCGTGTCCATGTACTCAATGTACAGCTCGACATCGTTCAGCGGCCCGAGGACCGACTTAATGCCATCCAGGACCCGATCCGACCAATGATATGTTTCATGGTAGGAGTTGAGAACCAGCACCCGCTTTGTGGAATCAGGAGCCATGGCCTGAGCCGCAACGGCCGCCCCCCAAAGGCAGAGCACCGCTACCGCGATCCGGATGTTTTTACGGTCCATGAAGCATCCTTTCCGTCGCCCCTCCGAACGAGTACAATGTCCGACGATTGCCCTCCGCTGTCAAGCCGTTACACCTGCCGGGATGCTTCCGCCGAAACGGAGATTGAGCATGCCCGGCAATCCTGCGTATAGTCCGCGTTTTCACCACCTTAAAACACGTCATGAACCCGTCCGCCCTGCACAACCTGTTATTGGATCAGCCGCTGATCGTGCTGTTTGCGCTGATCGCATCCGGTCTGCTGCTGGGCAATGCAAAGGTTAAGGGCATCGGCCTAGGCAGCTCGGGCGTGCTCTTCGCGGCACTGCTGGCCGGACACCTGGGCTATTCCATTCCTGCCGGCACCGGCAAGCTCGGGCTGGTGCTGTTTGTCTATTGCGTGGGGATCGGCGCGGGCGACCGCTTCTTTGCGGCTTTGGTGCGCGAAGGCAAGGCGCTGGCCAAGCTGGCCATTCTGATTGTACTGCTCGGCGCCACCACCACCTGGATCGGCGCAACCCTGCTCGATATTCCCGCCGGCCTGGCGGCAGGCATTTTTGCCGGCGCGCTCACCAGCACGCCGGCCCTCGCGGCCGCAACCGAAGGCATGGCCGCCTACGGCGGCGGCGATGCCGTAAGCATCGGTTACGGCATTGCCTATCCTTTCGGGGTCATCGGCGTGGTGCTTTTTGTGCAGCTTCTGCCGCGCCTCCTGCACCTTGACCTGCACCAGGCCGCAACCGGACTGCCGCACACCAGCCCGAGCAAACCGCCGGACGAAACGGCCGACGTCGCCTGCCTGCTCTCGCTGGCGGTCGGCCTGACGCTGGGGACTCTGCTCGGAAGCCTGCCCATCGGCCCGGCGCGCCTCGGACTGGCCGGCGGACCGCTGATCGTTGCGCTGATTCTCGGGCATTTCAGAAAAATCGGCCCCATCGTCGGCCACATTCCGCGCCCGACCCGCCTGCTGCTGCAGGAGCTCGGGCTGGTCTTTTTTCTGGCCGCCGCCGGCGTACGCGGCGGCGGCGCATTGATGAGCACACTGCTGCAGCACGGAGCGACGCTCTTTGCGCTCGGAATCTGCGTTTCGGCGCTGCCGCTGATTGCGGCGTGGCCCATTGCCACCCGCGCCCTTAAAATGAACCCGCTGCAGGCGCTCGGCGGAATCTGCGGCGGGATGACTTCGACGCCGGCGCTTGGCGCGCTCACCTCAACAACCGATTCCCAGACGCCAGTCATCAGCTATGTTTCCGCCTATCCCGTTGCCCTGCTCTTCATGATTGTCATCGCGAAACTGCTGATCCGGCTGATCATCTAAACCGCGCTTATGAACCCGGCGGGGGCGGCGGGGGCGATGAAGGCGATGTCGGTCCGTCAGTCTCTCCCGAATCAATAATCACCACCCGGAAATAGCAGTTGGACGCATTCACCGGAGCACTACGCTCCGTCGTCGCCGCCACCGCAATAAATTCACCATCAACATCCGTCCAGGCATCCGCTGCCAAATTGGTGCTGCATTGCAGCTGATAGCGCTCATCAGCCACCGTCTCGACCGTCAACTCCGCGGCGCCGGCAGCAACGCGGATCTGCGAAATCCGGCCCGAAGCCCACGTCTGCGCCACAATCGACAAGAGGCCAATAATCAACACACTCCAAATACGATCACCTGTAGTCATAGAAATCCTCCTTAAATACAGATAGGATATTTGAAGCACAAACGCGCAACTTTTGCAACCCATTCCGCTGCAATACTTAAAAGCCCCGCAACGCATCAGATGCAAAATTCTTTCGACGAAAATCAAGGGGGTTTGTGGTGGCCCTACGACAGAATCCTGACCGCAGATTACGCGGATAAATACGGATCATGCCGGCATGTTTGCTAGACTCTTTTTGATGAACATCTGCGTTATCCGCGGCTAATAGAGGGCAATCCAACGGCACGGGAAAATCGAGGCAAAAAAGAACAGCGCGAGGAAAAAGAGGAGGGAAAACCCCGCGCTGCCCAAGTGAAACCCAAACCAAGAGCTTCATAAACATAAACGCCGCGGAACGACATTTTAGGTACACTTTTTTTCAAAAAAATGCCGGCGCCTCATTTTTCGCCGGAACAGCCGTGTCGCCAACAGGTTGACAACTCTTTACAGACACCTAAAATAATCAGTGAAGGAGGCAGTGACATGTCATTCAACCAAACGAAGGACCTGCTGGACCACACACGGTATTTTCACCGCCGGCTGCGCCGCTTCTACAAAGAGCTCCTGGATCGGGCTTCCGATGAACAGACCCGCAAGCTGCTGGAAAACCTGATCGAACATGAACAGAAACAGGAGCAGCGCCTGCAGGAATATCAGGAAGAGGTGTCGGACAATATTCTGGATACCTTCTTCAAGTATATGCTCAACGGCGTTGATGAATACTTTTCAAAGTATGACCTTCCGGACTCCGTCGATACCAGCGGCGTCGTTGACGTAGCGCGCCATTTCAACACTCACCTCGAATCCTTCTACAAAAATATGGCCGGCAAATCACTTTCGGAGCATGTGCGCGAAGTACTCCTCAACCTGATGGAAGAGGAGCAACGGGAGCAAAGAAGACTCAGCAAGCAGATGCTCGAACTGTCCGCATAACAAAAAAACCGCCTCGTTTGCACGGGGCGGTTTTTTCGATCGGTGGACGGCTTAGTCTTCGATAACGGAAAAGTCGTCTTTGCCGACGCCGCATTCGGGGCATTCCCAATCGTCAGGAATATCTTCGAAGGCAGTGCCCGGCGCAACGCCGCTGTCGGGATCGCCGATTTCCGGATCATAGATCCAGCCACATACGTCGCAGATATATTTCTTCATGTCCTTACTCCTTGGTTGAGTTTCTGTTTCTTAAACTATCAATCGTTAAACTGCTCGGCATATTTGGCCATCTCGCGGCCGGCCTCGCGGCACTCTTCGAGCAAGTCGGGCGTCGGCGCATACTGGGAGCGGAGCGGTTCACGCATGGCTTCGATTTTCATCTCGTCCATAGCCTGACCGACTTCGTTGGCGCCGCCCTTTTTGCTCCAGCCGTAGGAACCGAAGGCAAAGCCTTTTTTATGGGTCGGGCGCAGCCCCTTGAGGTAGCAGAGGACGCCGGCCATGCTGGGCATGATGCCGTTGTTGAGCGTCGGCGAACCGATGGCAACCGCGGCGCAGTCAAGCACGTCGGTCACAATGCGCGTCATATGCGTGGAGTCAACATTGTAGAGCTGAGCGTGAACATCGTGTTCCTGGGCGCCTTCGAGAATGGCGCGCGCCATCTTTTCGGTGGCACCCCACATGGAGGAGTAAAACACCACCACTTTCGGTTCCGGCTTGCAGACGACCCACTTCTGGTAGGCCGCGAAAACCTCCTTGATGTGGCTGCGCCAGATGACGCCGTGGCTCGGCGCAATCATTTCAATATCCAGCCCGGCTGCGCGTTCCAGGGTCTGGGAAATCGGGCGGCCGTAGAGCATAACAATGTTGGCGTAATACGTCTTGGCCTCTTCGAGGATCACGTCAAGCGGCTCTTCATCGTCGAAGCGGAACGCGGAGGCATAGTGCTGGCCGAAGGCATCCATCGAGAAGAGCAGCTTCTCTTCCGGCACATAGGTAAACATCGATTCCGGCCAATGAACCATCGGCGTATTGACGAACGAGAGCGTGCGCTGGCCGAGCGACAGCGTGTCGCCATCATCAACAATGTGCCACTTCCAGCCGGCGGTATCGTAATGCTTTTCCAGCGCCGCCTTGCACTTGGCATTACAAACCAGCTCGGCCTGCGGGCAGGCCGCCATGGTGCCGGGCAACCCGCCGGAATGGTCGGGCTCGGCATGGTTGCAGACGACATAGTCGATTTTATCGAGATCGGTCAGCGCCTTGATGTGCTCCAAATAGGTCTCAACATACGGCGCCTTCACGGCATCAATCACCGCCGTTTTTTCATCGCGGATCAGATAGGCGTTGTAGGTTGATCCACTGTCGGTCTTGTAGCCATGGAAATCGCGTACGGTCCAATCGATGTAGCCGACCCAGTTGATTCCCTCTTTCAGTGTAATATTCATTTTGCTTTTTTCTCCCACGTGGATTCTTCCGCCAGCTGCGCCAGCGTAGTTTTTTCAAAATAGTCGCGCACCTGCAGGGCCAGCCCCGGTAACAGCCGCCCCAGTACGCAATCATTGCGAGGGCAGACATCATTACCAAAAAGACAAGGGTTGCAAAGCATGGAACCTTCCATAACTTCGTAAATCTCCAGCAAGGTAATCTCGTGGGGATCCTTGGCCAGCCCAACGCCGCCGGCGGGTCCGCGCTGGGAATAGATCAGGCCGGCGCGGGTCAGGCGCTGATGCACCTTCGCCAAATGGTGGCGCGACGCCTTAAACACTTCCGCGATCTCGGCCGTGGTTGACTGCGTTTCCGGCTCGAGCGCCAGATGCACCATCGAGTGCAGCGCCAATGCCGTCGCGTCTGAGATTTTCAGAATATCTGCCATAGTTTATACCCTCTCCAAAACATGCATTGCTGTACCGCTTTACCGAAATGGGCCTTTCGGATCAATCCAAACATCTAAAAAAAATACGCCCGGCAAAAACCGGGCGCACGACCTGCAAATGACCGCAAGCAACTACGCCTTAAGCGCTTCCGCAATCGAATCGCAGACATAATCGATATTGGAGGAGGTCAGGCCGGCCAGGTTGATGCGACCGCCGCCAACAATATAGATGCTCTTGTTTTCGCGCAGCCAAGCCACGATTTCGTTGGAGAGCCCGCTGAACGAGAACATACCGCGCTGCTCCTTGATGAAGGAAAAGTCCTGCTCCACGCCGCGCGCGGCCAGGCCGTCCACCAGCGCCGAACGCATCGCCTTGATGCGCTCGCGCATTTCGGCCACTTCGCCGATCCACTGGTCGTAAAGCGCTTCGTCTTCCAGCACGGTCAGCGCCGCGAGTCCACCGTGCGCCGGCGGGTTGGAATAGTTGACGCGGACGGTCAGCTTGGCATGGCTCAGCGCCACCGCGGTCTCTTCGGCGGACGGGGTGACGATGGTGAGAGCACCGGTACGCTCGTTGTAGAGGCCAAAGTTTTTGGAGAAGGAGCTGGCGATGACAAAGTCGATGCCGGCCGCCGCAAACTTCTCAACCGCGGCGCGGTCGTCTTCGATGCTGTCGCCGAAGCCCTGATAGGCAAAGTCGAGGAACGGCGTCCAGCCCTTGGCTTGGGCAATCTCAACCACTTTGTCCCACTGCTCGCCGACGAGATCGACGCCGGTCGGGTTGTGGCAGCAGACGTGCAGCAGCACAAGGTCGCCGGCCGGAACGTTTTCGAGCGCGGCGATGAGCTCGTCATATTTCACGCCTTTGGTTTCCGGATCGTAGTACGGATAGTCCGCAATCTCGAAACCGGCGGCGGTGAAGATGCCCTTGTGGTTGGCCCAGGTCGGGGAGCTGACCCAGATTTTGGCATTCGGGTTAAACTTTTTCAGCAGGTCGGCACCGGTGCGCAGGGCGCCGGTTCCGCCGGGCGTGTGCATGGTGGCCGCACGCTTGGAGCTGATGACTTCGCTGTCCGCACCAAAGAGCAGCTTCTGGACGCCGGCGCCGTAGGCCGGGTTGCCGGGGATCGGCAGATAGCCTTTGGTGGTTTCGGTTTCGGCCAGTTTAATTTCTGCGGTCTTGATGCATTTCAGGATCGGGGTGGTGCCCTGGTCGTCCTTGAACACACCAACCCCCAGGTTGATCTTGTTCGGGTTGGTGTCTTTCTTGAAGGCCTCGGTCAGGCCCAGAATGGCATCGGCCGGAGCCGCTTCAATTTCTTTCCACATAATATCGTTCCTCTCTATTTGTAATACTGCTCGTACCAGCGGGTGATGGTGTCATCGGCGACCTTGAGGATGCCGATTTCGCGCTGAGCATTTTCCGGCGAGTCGGAAGCGTGCGCCGCATTCACCATGATGTCGGTGCCGAATTCCTTGCGGACCGAACCCGGCTCGGCTTTGCTCGGATCTGTCGGACCGAGAATGGTGCGGATTTTTTCAATGGCGTTTTCGCCGGCATAGACCAGCACCATGCTGCGGGCCTTGCCTTCGGCTTCGGCGGAGTCCGAATCCACATCCGGCGCCCAGAGGCCGGTCATGTACTGCATAATGCTGTAGAACTGGTTGTCGCCGTAGGCCGGGCCGAGGGTTCCTTCGAGCGCTTCGCGCACTTCGGCCGGCATTTCAAACCCGAATTCACTCTTCAGCACATCGCAGGCTTTATCCACCGCGCGGCCGCCGAGCTTTTCGCGCAGAACGTTCTGCACCGGGCCGTAGAATTCCTGGCCCTGTGCCAGGCTCATCTGCTGCACCTTGGTGCCGATCAGGCGCAGGCCGGTGCGGGAAAAGATGTCGATAATGTTGCCGGGGCGCGAGCTCGGGAACGTGAAGTTGTCCGGTTTGATGATGACCAGCGCCTGCTCGACGTTTTCGTCATCGGCCAAACGGATGGCGTTGTCCAGAATACCGCCGTCCTGCGCGGAAAACTCGGACCACAGCGCCAGCGTCTGCTGGGCCACCTCCACCGTCGGGGCAACGAGGACCGCCGGCTCGAAATGGGTTACATTCCCTTCGTTATCCTTAATGTAGTCACCATAGGTGCCGCGGATCGTGTCGGCACTTTCAATGGAATCTTCAAATCCGCCGATCGCATCGCGCAGTTTCTGTACGGCATTTTCGCCCTCAAACAGCAGCATCAGCACACGGTGCACGCGCCCGTCTTCCATCGGCGCCATTTCGCGCTCGACATAGTCAGACAGCAGCTCGCGGATTTCCGGCCAGACATCCTCGCTGTTGCGAACCAGTTCGGCATGGCGCGCAACCAGCTCCGCGCTGGGCCCAAACATACGTGCCGCCACCAGATTCAGCCCCGTCGTGCGGAGCAGCCGACTCAGCACCCCGCCGGTACGCGATTTGCGCAGCGTGTAGGGTGTAACCAATACATAACCAAGTTCCTTTGACATTCTCATTCTCCTCAAGTATTCAAGCGTCTGATCTAAATACCTGTCCCCGCTAAGCGGCACAACCCCGAAATGCGACTTTATGGATAACAATACTCAACCCAAACCGCTTCCCGAAAAGGTCGTGCGCCGCCACGCCGAAATGGTGGCTGAGCTGCTGCCCGACTTTACCCGCCTCGTGATCGAAGAGAGCCGGCCGGCCGACACCCTGCTCAACCACCACCTGCGCACCCACCGCGAGCTCGGCTCGCGCGACCGCCGCTTCCTCTCACAGGCGATCTTTTCCTACTTCCGCTGGTACGGCTGGACCGTCAACAAACTCGGCCTCGGCGTTTCCGAAGCCTGCCTGCTTGGCGCCGCGCTCGATCTCGACAAACTTCCCCAGAGCTTTAGTTATCTCGAATCCCGCTGCAAACTGCCCTTCAAGGTGGAGCCGCTGGGCGCCAGAAGCGTCGCCGAAAAACGCGACGCCCTGAACCAACTCTTCGCGGATGCCGCACTGGAACTGACCGACCTCGTCTGCGCCGAATTCGAAAGCGTACTCGATCCGGCCGCCGTCGAGCCCTGCATCGTCGAATTTCAGCAGCGCCCGCCCGCCTGGCTGCGCGCGCGCACCACGCCCGCCACGCTCATGCAGACGCTGGCCAAAAACAATATTCCCGGCACCACGCACGAACGCGCCGACGCCGCCATCGCAATTCCCGGCGGCGTCAGTCTCGCCAACGCCCTCAACCCCGCACAGTTTGTCGTGCAGGATATCGCCTCGCAATGCGTCGGCCTCATCGCCGACCCGCAAAAAGGCGGCGACTGGTGGGACTGCTGCGCCGGCGCCGGCGGCAAATCGCTGCACCTGATGGATCTGATGGAACAGGACGGCAAGGTCCTCTCCACCGACGTGCGCCTCAATGCGCTCAAAGAGCTCAAAAAACGCGCGCGCCGCTACGGCATCAAAAACCTGCGCACCCAGCCCTTTAATGCCGTCAACGACGAACCGTTCCGCAAAGTGTTCGACGGCGTGCTCGTCGATGCCCCCTGCTCCGGCTGGGGCACCTGGGCGCGTAATCCCGACGCCCGCTGGCGTGCGTCGCGGCGCGACGTCATTCAGTGCGCCTCCCGTCAGCTCAAAATGCTCAACAATGTGGCGTGGTGCGTCAAACCCGGCGGCGTGCTGGTTTATGCCGTCTGCGCCCAGACGCGCCCGGAAACCGAAGAGGTGGTGATGAACTTCCTCGATCAGCATGCTGACTTTAAGCTCGATCCGTTTGCCCACCCGCTCACCGGCGGGCAGACCGATGGGCAGCTGCAGATCTGGCCGTGGGATGCTTCCTGCGACGGCATGTTCATCGCCCGCTTCGTGCGGAGCGAAGAAGCGTAGGCGCTAAAGACACTCGCAAGAGTCGATATCGGTGTTTTCGAAGGTGAGGCTTCCGAGGCGTAGCTGGACGCTTTCAGCGCACGGGGACGGCATGTGGAGCGAATCGAGCACCAGCTTGCCCTCGAACTCCTCGTCCGCGCCGCGCAGACGCAGGCGTACGCGGCGGTTCAGCAGGATGCCGAACTTTTTCTCGATCCGCCGGAATGCCGCTTTCTGCTCGGAATGGAACTGAAACCAGCCCTCCTCGCCGAGATCGCGCGGGAATTCCAGCAGGTCGTCCGCCGCAAAATTAAAATCCATCTGGTCCCTAGAATCTTCCATTGCGCGACAAGATAGACCAATCGGACGCATTTGAAAATTGGCTTTCTATTTTTTCCGATCTGGTTGAACATAAACCCCAATTTAACCACGGGGATGAGGAGTTATAATCATGGCAAAACGCATTGGAACCATTCTGCTTTTGGCGGCCGTCGCGACGTTTAGCGGCTGCGTCAGCCGCACCACCACCACCGAGGCCGGCTTCGGCAAAGAAACCACCACCACCGAAACCATCTGGATCTGGCAGAGCGAGTTCCGTAACAACAAATAACGCCCCGCCGGAGGACAACCGTGGCAAAATTCATCATCAACGGCGGCCAGCCGATCAGCGGCACCTTTCATCCGCGCGGCAATAAAAACGCGGTTCTGCCGATGCTCGCCAGCTGCGTGCTGACCGACGAGCCGGTCATTCTTCATAACGTGCCGCTGATCGAAGACGTCAAGGTCATGCTCGAACTGCTCGAAAGCATCGGCGTGGAAGTCAACCTCGAAGAGCACACCGTCACACTCTGCGCCAAAAGTCTCCAAACCACGGAGCTCGACCGCGACCTCTGCGCCCGCGTGCGCACCTCGATCCTGCTGGCCGGACCACTGACCGCGCGGCATGGCGGGGCGACGATCTATCCGCCCGGCGGCGACGTCATCGGCCGCCGGCGCCTCGACACCCACTTTTACGGCCTGCGCTCGCTTGGCGCGGAAATCGGAACCGACGACGCCTACCGCTTCAACGCCGGACCGCTGAGCGCCTGGAAAATGGTTTTCGACGAAGCCAGCGTAACCGCCACCGAAAATATTCTGATGGCCGCCACGCTCGCCGAAGGCGTCTCCACCATCTATAACGCCGCCTGCGAACCGCATGTGCAGGATCTTGCCAACCTGCTCAATAAAATGGGCGCGGACATCTCCGGCATCGGAACCAATAACCTGACCATCCGTGGTGTGGAAAAGCTGCACGGCGCCGAATACACCGTACAGCCCGACTATATCGAAGTGGGCAGCTACATTGCCGCCTCAGTCGTCACCGGCGGCTCGCTCACCATCCCGAACGCCGGCGAACCGCTGACCCTGCAGGTGATGCAGCGCACCTTTTCCAAACTGGGCGTAGAGTGGACCCGCGACGGCCGCGACCTGATTGTTCCGCCGCAGCTCGAGCGCTGCATTCATCCGGACGAAGGCAACGCCACGCCGAAAATCGAGGACGGCATCGGGCCGGCGTTCCCGTCGGACCTGATGAGTGTTTCGAACGTGCTGGCGACGCA